>JAIMAZ010000165.1 GCA_023511695.1 Ignavibacterium sp. | reverse complement strand
ATATTGAGGTTCAAAAGGACTTCCGCAATAGGTCCGGTTAAATCGGGACTAAACACACCAAGCACCTGTCCTTTAGCGTTTGCGGGGTTGGGTAAAGGCCCCAGTATATTGAATATCGGCCTAATTCCCAATTCCCTTCTAGGGCCCGCAGCATGCCTCATTGATTTATGAAAGGTTGGTGCAAACATAAACCCTATTCCTATTTCCTCAATACATTTCTTTACCTGGACAGGCGTGAGGGAAATATTAACCCCCAATGCTTCAAGCACATCCGCACTGCCGCTCCTGCTGGAAACCGACCTGTTGCCGTGCTTGGCCACAGGTACTCCGCCTGCCGAAGCCACAAATGCGGCAGCAGTAGATATGTTGAACGTGTTTGACCCGTCTCCGCCGGTGCCGCATGTGTCAATATAGTACTCCACCTTCGGCGCAATCCTGTCTGCTTTTTCCCTCATAACCTTTGCACACCCGGTAATTTCCTCAATGGTTTCACCCTTCATTCTCAGTGCTGTTATAAAGCTTCCTATCTGTGCCGGTGTAGCTTCCCCGTCCATTATGCAGTTCATAGCCCCCATTGCTTCCTCTTCAGTTAAGCTGCCGCCCTCAACAAGCTTTTGAATCAATTTCTTCAACATATATAAAATTTCTTCCTATAAAATCTGTATTAAGTCTTATATCAAAATTTTCTATCTCAAACACAAAACCTCCAAAATAATTATTCAAAAATAACTATTTATTCCATTACTGTCAGTATATTTGCCAGTAATCAATATAATCTGACGAATTTTCAGATTTGCTTGTCAATTTTGGCAAATTGATAAAAAAATTTTTTCAGAAAAGTTAGAATTTTGAGCAAATTTCGCAGCTTTTATTGGTACAATGATTGGCATTAAAAAACGGATTATTTTAGAAAATTATAAAATTTCTTTAAGAAAGGAGAGAAATAATGGGAAAAATAATAGGAATTGATTTAGGTACTACTAACTCTTGCGTTGCAGTAATGGAAGGTAATGAGCCGGTTGTAATACCAAATTCAGAAGGTGGAAGAACCACTCCATCTGTTGTTGCTTTCACCAAAACTGGTGAACGCTTAGTTGGAATGCCAGCAAAACGACAAGCAATAACAAACCCGAAAAATACTATCTTCTCAATCAAAAGATTTATGGGAAGATTTTATGATGAAGTTGATAGAGAAAGAAGCGAAGTTCCTTACGAAGTTGTTCGTGGTGAGAATAATACCGTCAGAGTAAAGATTGGTGATAGATTATACTCTCCTCCAGAAATTTCTGCAATGATTTTACAGAAAATGAAAAAGACTGCTGAGGATTATCTCGGTCAGGACGTAACTGAAGCTGTAATTACAGTTCCTGCATATTTTAATGATGCTCAGAGACAGGCAACTAAAGATGCTGGTGAAATTGCTGGACTAACCGTTCGAAGAATTATAAATGAACCTACTGCCGCTGCATTAGCGTATGGTCTTGATAAAAAACATAAAGATCAGATTGTTGCTGTTTACGATTTAGGTGGTGGAACTTTTGATATTTCAATTCTGCAATTAGGTGAAGGTGTTTTTGAAGTTAAATCAACAAATGGTGATACTCACCTTGGTGGTGATGATTTTGACCAGAGATTAATTGACTATCTTGCTGATGAATTCAAGAAACAGGAAGGCATTGATTTAAGAAAAGATCCAATGGCACTTCAGAGATTGAAAGAAGCTGCTGAAAAAGCAAAAATTGAATTATCATCTTCAATGCAAACAGATGTTAATTTGCCATTTATCACTGCTACACAGGATGGTCCTAAACATTTAAATATTACATTAACCCGTTCTAAGTTTGAACAGTTAATTCATGATTTGGTAGAAAAAACCAAAATACCTTGTGAACAGGCAATGAAAGATGCTGGTGTTACTCCATCTCAGATTGATGAAGTAATACTTGTTGGTGGTTCAACAAGAATTCCAATGGTTCAGGAACTTGTAAAGAAAATCTTTGGTAAAGAACCACACAAGGGTGTTAATCCTGATGAAGTTGTAGCAATTGGTGCTGCAATTCAAGGTGGTGTTCTTGCCGGTGATGTTAAAGATGTTTTGTTACTTGATGTTACTCCGCTTTCACTTGGAATTGAAACACTCGGCGGTGTAATGACTACACTTATTCCTGCGAATACAACAATACCAACTAGAAAGAGTGAGATATTCTCTACTGCATCAGATAATCAACCTTCAGTAGAAATTCATGTGCTGCAAGGAGAACGTCCGATGGCTGCTGATAACAGAACACTCGGTAAGTTTCATCTTGATGGAATTCCGCCAGCACCGAGAGGCGTTCCTCAGATTGAAGTTACCTTTGATATTGATGCAAACGGAATACTTCATGTAAGTGCAAAAGACAAAGCAACTGGTAAAGAGCAAAGTATAAGAATAACTTCTTCAAGTGGCTTGAGTAAAGAAGATATTGAAAAGATGAAACGTGAAGCACAGGAACATGCTGCTGAAGATAAAAGAAAAAGAGAAGCAGCAGAAGCCCGAAACACTGCTGATGCTTTAGTATTCCAGACCAAAAAGAATCTCGATGAATTGAAAGATAAATTAACTCCGGATATGAAATCGAGAATTGAATCTGAAATAAAGAAAGTTGAAGATGCACTTGCATCCAACAATACCGAGCAGATTAAATCAGCTACTGATTCATTAACAAAAGCTTGGAATGAAGTTTCTCAGAAGATTTATTCACAAGCAGGAGCACAAACTCCGCACGAACAAACAACCGGACAGCAAACTGGTTCAGCACCATCCGGAGACGGCAAGGATAATGTCCAGGATGCTTCATACGAAGTTGTTGATGATGATAAAAAATAAAGCTTTGTATTCATTTCTTTATAAAGCCCCGCAGAAACTGTCGGGGCTTTTTCTTTAATAATCACTATTCTTATCTTTCACACACTTTTTAATATAATTAAGATGACGCAAACAGATAAGAAGCATAGAATCATCTTTATTGATTTGATGAGAGCATTTGCCGTTTTACAGATGGTTCAAGGTCATACTGTAGATGCACTGCTTGCACCTGAGTTCAGATCACTTGATTATCCTCTTTATGCTGTCTGGAATTTTATGAGAGGAATGACTGCTCCGATTTTTATGTTCACTTCAGGTACTGTATTTACATATCTTTTCAGATTAGTTGATGAACCGTTCGAAAAAAATCCACGAGTAAAAAAAGGAATTAAAAGATTTTTGCTTCTTGTATTTCTTGGATACTTGCTGCGTTATCCAACTTATAAAGTTTTTGATTTTTCTGATGTTACAAAACAGCAATTAGATATATTCTTCGCTGTTGATGTATTGCAATTAATTGGTTTCGGTTTATTGTTTCTGATGATTTCTGCATACATCTCTGAGAAACTTAAGCTAGGTGATACCATTACATTTCTTATGATGGCACTATTGTTTATTGTACCTTCACCATTCTTTGCAAAAATTGATTGGCTAAAGATTTTTCCACAGCCAATTGCAAATTATTTTAATACTGCTAATGGTTCTTTATTTCCGTTGTTTCCCTGGACAGGTTATGTTTTATCAGGTGGAATTTTGGGAAGCTATCTTGCAAGGAATCCATTGGTTTTCAAAACTAATAAATTTAGTATAAGACTCTTTATCATCGGTTTTATATCTATTATAGTAGCGGCTGCTTTTTTATATTCTGGATTTGGTAGAAATATTAATCAATACAGTGATTCATATACTTATGACACAATTACCTTCAGAATAGGATTTGTATTAATTATTACTGGAATTGTTTCATACATCTCACAATCTATAAGCTCAATACCTAGAATTTTAATTTTGATAGGAAGAAATACACTTTTAATTTATGTTGTTCATTTGATGATCATTTATGGAAGTGCCTGGAATCCGGGACTTTATTTGATTTGGGGAAATTCTGTACCTGCATTAACCACTATCATAATTGCATTAGGAATGATTACTTTAATGACACTTATGGTTTACTTTCTCAATAAATTACGAATTAAGAATAAACAATTAGTAACCTGATATGCGTAAATCGGCAAATACAAATCCGGAACCAACAGAAGAAGATAAAAAGTTTGAACAGAATCTTCGCCCGCAGTTTCTAAGTGATTTCGGCGGACAGGATAAAATAACAGAGAACCTGAATGTTTTTATCTCTGCTGCTAAGAAAAGAGGCGAAGCACTCGACCATGTTTTATTAACCGGACCACCGGGACTTGGAAAAACCACTCTTGCTCATATAATTGCAAATGAACTCGGTGTTAAGTTAAAAATTACATCTGGTCCCGTGTTGGAAAAACCTGGCGACCTTGCTGGTATTCTTACCAATCTTGAAGAACGATCTGTGCTATTTATTGATGAAATTCATCGTTTAAGTCCGGTTGTTGAAGAATATCTTTATAGCGCAATGGAAGATTACAAACTGGATATAATGATTGACAGCGGTCCAAATGCCCGTACCGTGCAAATTAGTTTGCCGAAATACACTCTAGTAGGAGCAACTACAAGAGCAGGAATGTTAACTTCACCATTGCGTGACAGATTCGGGATTAAATTTCGTTTAGATTATTACGCAAGTGAAACGCTGAAAAAAATAATCGAGCGCTCAGCAAATATTCTTAATCTTAAGATTGATGAAGATGCTGCTAATGAAATTGCAAAAAGGTCAAGAGGAACACCGAGAATTGCTAATCGTCTTTTAAGAAGGACAAGGGACTTCGCTGATTTTGAAAACAAAAAATCTATTGATTTACAAATAGCACAAAAATCTTTAACTGCCTTGGAAGTTGATGAATATGGTCTTGATGAAATGGATAAAGAAATTATACTTGCTATAATTGATAAATACAATGGTGGACCTGTTGGATTGAATACATTATCTGTAGCAGTAAATGAAGATCCCGGAACAATAGAAGAAGTATATGAACCTTTTTTAATTCAGCAAGGTTTTATTCAGCGAACCCCAAGAGGTCGTGAAGCAACTCAGCTTGCTTACAAAAGATTCGGACGAAATAAATTCGGTAGTACAACTAATTCATTATTCGACAACATTTAAAGGTGAACCATTGAGAACAAAAATTTTCTTTGCTTTTATTTTTCTTTTTTCATTCCAACTATTTTCACAAACCAATTACTACATTCCCAGAAATGTTCTGAAAGCTTATGAGAAGGGAACAAGGTCATTTGATGGTAAACCAGGTGAGAACTACTGGCAAAATTCTTCTGACTATAAAATAAAAGTACAGATTGATCCTAAAACAAGAATGTTAACAGGTTCGGAAACTATAGTTTATTACAACAATAGTCCTGATACTCTAAAAGAAATTGTTATTCGGCTCTATCCGAATATTTCGAAGCCGTCATCAAAAAGAGATTTTAATATTCCAGATAATGCACTTACTGATGGAGTTAAAATTTCCTCTTTTTCACTGAACAATATCAAACTTGATGTTGAAGATAAAAGTGTTTTTTCACTAAGCGGAACAAATTTGCGGTTAAAGTTAAAAGACAAAATTAATCCAAAATCAAAAACTTCTATTGAAATTAATTGGTCATTTGAAATTCCCAAAACAAATTTTGCTCGTATGGGGACTTATGATTCAACATCATTCTTTATTGCTTATTGGTATCCTCAGGTTGCTGTTTATGACGACATTGATGGCTGGGATTACAATGAATATACTGGCTACACAGAAATGTATAATGACTTTTCAAATTTTGATGTAGAGATTACTGTACCAAACGGATTTCATGTTTGGGCAACTGGTGTTTGGCAAAATCCTGATGAAATTCTCTCAAACGAATTTCTAAAAAAATATGAACAAGCCAAACAGAGTGATGAAGTTGTAAGAATATTCACTAAAGATGATTTATCAAATAAAAATCGTTACAAGATAAGCGGTGGCTTTCACACATTTAAGTTTAAAGCAGATTATGTTCCTGATTTTGCATTTGGAATGAGTGATCATTATTTGTGGGATGCTGTAAGTTATCTTACTCCCGCGAATAAAAGGGTTTACATTGCTGCCGCATATAAAGAATCATCTAAAGATTTTGTAGATGTAGCTTACTATGCAAAAGAAACTATTAAATATTTTTCTGAAGAGTTGCCTGCAATTCCATTTCCTTATCCAAGCTGCACTGTTTGGAATGGTTCAGGTGGAATGGAATATCCGATGATTGTAAATAATGGTTCTTCACAAAGTAAGGAAGGTACAGTTGGTGTTACTTCTCACGAAATTGCACATCAGTACATGCCTTTTTACATGGGAATCAATGAAAGAAAATACGCATTTATGGATGAGGGTTGGGCAGTAATGTTACCATTTGATTTTCAGGAAAGAATGACTGAAGGTGCTATGCCACGCGAAAGAAATGTTATGGGCTTTGAATTTATTGCCGGCTATGAAATGGAAATGCCATTACTTGTTCCATCAAATCTTTTAACGGGATATTCTTACAGGGTTTCTGCTTATTCAAGGCCAGGACTTGCTTATGATTTCCTGCGAGATTTTCTTAGAAAAGAAAAATTCCTTAAGGCGCTTCATCTTTATATGGAAAGATGGAATGGTAAACATCCTATTCCGTGGGATTTTTATTTTTCCTTTAATCAGGCAGTTGGTGAAGACCTTCTTTGGTTTTGGAAACCTTGGTTCTTCGAATTTGGATATCCCGATTTGGCAATTAAATCTTATGAACTGAAAAATGGAAATCTAAAAGTTGAAGTTGAAAGAAAAGGAATAATTCCTATTCCGATTAAAATAAATCTGATGAATAATGATAATACCATTAAAGAAGTTTACTATACTGCAGATGTATGGAAAACAGGTAATTCAACTTTCAAAATTACAGTTGAAAATGTAAAAGAGATAAATAGAATTG
>JAIMAZ010000164.1 GCA_023511695.1 Ignavibacterium sp. | reverse complement strand
GCCCCCGCATAGAATAAACTATCGCGCTAACATAAGTGCGCTTCATCAACTAGGCGTGAAAAGAATAATTTCAACAAATGCTGTTGGCGCCATCAACTTTGACATGATGCCCGGAGACATTGTGATTCCACACGATTTTGTGGATTTTTGCCGTTTAAGACCAGTTACATTTTATGATGAAAAACCAGTTCATGTGGACATGTCTCAGCCCTATTGCCCAGAAATTCGTTCTGTGCTGGAAAAACAAGCCAAAGCTTCAGGTGTCAAAACTTGGGATAAGGCTGTTTTAGTATGTACAGAAAAATTAACAAAAGATGAACAGTGGAAAGAAATTAAAGATAATACTTTATTCATTTGCGATAGCAACTTGAGATTTAAGGAGGTGCAATTATGACCAAAGCACCAAAAACCTGGGTTCAATACGATAAAACTTTGCCATACATTGAAGATAGAGACCCTTCAAAAAAACCTACCTCTCACTTAATAAAAGATGGTGAAAACTCTTACAAAGTTGTAGAGGTAAGAAGACCAAGTAAGATGCTTCTTGTAAACAAATTAAGAGAAGAGGTTGATAAATGGCGTGACGCTGACTATCCTGACATAACTGATACCACAAGAGAACTTTTATATTTCTGGTTCTTTAACGACCACAAAGTTGGCAATGAACTTTTCAAGTTCTGGTTTTGTCAGAGAGAAGCAGTTGAAACACTTATTTATCTCTTTGAGGTGAAAAAGTATGATGATTTAAAACCTGTAATAGAAAATTATGCAGAGAATTTTAGGAAGGACCTATTTAAAAATGCATTTGAGATTGTTGAAGATGTAGAAGGTAAAAGAAAATTGATTCGGTATTTCCCTGAACTTGAACAGGAAGGAGAACAGGAACTTCCTGAAAAAGGTCTTTTAAGATATGCATTTAAAATGGCAACAGGCTCAGGTAAAACCTACGCTATGGCTTTAATAATTATCTGTTCTTACTTTAATAGGATTAAAGAAAAAGATAGTCGCTATCCTGATAATTTTTTAATTATTGCTCCAAATGTAATTGTATATGAAAGATTAGCAAAAGATTTTGATAACAATAAAATTTTTTATTCACTGCCTTTAATTCCTCCTCCTTGGAAGCCTTTCTGGAATCTCAAAGTTACATTGCGGGGGGATGATTCACCTTTAAATCCATCAGGAAACTTAATTGTTAATAATATTCAGCAGCTATATGAATCAAGAAGGACAGACTGGACTCCTGAAAGCATAGTTGATGATATTCTTGGAAGAAAACCGCAAAAGGATTTAACAAAATCGCCTGAGATTTTAATCGATAAGATTAAAAAACTTGATAATTTAATGGTAATGAATGATGAAGCACACCATGTTCATGATGAAGAATTAGAATGGCATAAAACAATTATGTCAATTCATAAAGAATTGCCCAACAGAATAAACCTCTGGCTCGACTTTTCAGCAACTCCTAAGACACAAACAGGAACATATTATCCCTGGATTATAGTTGATTATCCTCTTGCTCAGGCAGTTGAGGATAGAATTGTAAAAGCACCCTTAATTGTGCATAGAATTGATAAGAAAGACCCAGAAGATATAACTCGTGATAATGTAATACAAAAATATGGCGACTGGATAACAGCCTCACTTGAAAGATGGAAAGAACATTACGAAGTTTATTCTCAAGTTGGAAAGAAACCAGTTTTATTCATTATGGCAGAGAAGAATGATTATGCAGATAGAATTGCTGAAGCAATAAGGAAAAGGAAAGATGATTTAGAATTAAAAAATCCTGAGGAAGAGGTAATGGTAATCCATGTGAAATCAAAAGGAGAAGGAGAAACTGAGATTAAAATTTCTGAGAAGGTCCTTCCTAAGTTGAGGGAGTTAGCAAGAAAAATAGATGAGCCAGATAATAAAGTCAAAATTATTGTAAGCAATCTGATGTTAAGAGAAGGATGGGATGTTCAGAATGTAAGTATAGTATTAGGTTTAAGACCATTTACTTCTAAAGCGCAGATTTTACCTGAGCAGGCAGTAGGAAGAGGGTTGAGATTGATGCGTGGAATAAGTCCAGACCACACCCAGACCCTTGAAGTTATGGGAACAAGAGCATTTGAAGATTTTGTCCGTGAACTTGAAAAAGAAGGCGTAGGAATTAACACAACAAAGACTCTACCACCATTACCTGTAACGATTGCTCCTGAAAAGTCAAGATTGATTTACGATATTGAAGTTCCTAAAACAGAGTTTAGATTTTCAAGAAATTATAAAAAATTAGAAGAGTTGAACCCCTTAAAGATTCCGTCTCTCTATTCTTCTGATAAACTTGAAGAGGAGAAAAAAATTCTTTTAAGGTTGGAATTTCCCGTTACAGAAACAGAGGTTCATCAAGTTGCAATAGATGCTACCTATTTGCCTTCTGGTAGAGAATTAGTTTCTTACATAGTTCGTGAGGTAATGAAAAGAGCAAAACTTACTTGCGAATTTAATCTATTGTATCCAATTGTGGAGAGATATATTCTTGAAAAGTGCTTTGAACTAAACCTTACAAATATTGAAGATGAAAGATTAAGAAAAAATTTAAATGATATAACAATACACGATGCAATTGTTGAGCTTTTAGCAAAAGAGATAGGGAAGGTTTCTATTGAAACAAAAGAGGAAGTAGCAAAATTAGGTAGTTTTAAACTTTCAAAAATAGAGCCATTTACTTGGAGAAGAAAACATCTAAGATGCAAAAAAACTTTATTCAATTTTGTTGCAGTTTACAATGATTTTGAGGCTGATTTTGCTAAATTTCTTGACGAAACCATCGATATAGAGAAGTTTTCTGCACTTGCCGATAAATTTTCTATTGACTATTTAAGTTCAAGAGGAGCAATAAGACTTTATTATCCTGATTTTATTGCAGTGCAGAAGGTAAGTGAGAGAAAAGTTTTCTGGATTATAGAAACTAAGGGAAGAGAATATGAAGACACTGATAGAAAAGATGAAGCAATTAAAAAATGGTGCGAAAATATATCAAAACAAACAAAATCAGAATGGAAATATTTAAAAGTTCTGCAAAAAGATTTTGAAGGAGCAAGAAATATCAAAAAATTTACCGAACTAATCTTACTGATACAGAAGGACACTCACTAAATGCAGCCACTGACCAGCGATTTTTAGGGAAGGGATTTGACCAGAGCGGGCAAGTTTATAGACGGTGTGTTCGTCCATTTGTAAATATTCTGCCACTTGCTTAACAGTCATTATCTCTTTTTCTTCCATAAAGGCAATCCTTTTCTTAAAATACAAGTTTTCATAAAATCTGGCTAAATTATACAAAAGAATACAATGGACGTCAAGAGAAATTTTGATAAAAATAAAATCCTTATAGGGTGATGGGTGGGAATAGATAAAATAAACTCTGCCGATGAAATTGGCAGAGGGAAACTGCCACGCTGAAAGTGTGGCAGGACTAAGAGAGCAGTGCGAGGAAGTCCCGCCCTTTTTATATTTATCCTGTCTTATTGTATAAGTTTCTGCCAATAATCTTTTGCCCGACTAAAGTTAATCAATGAGCAATGATAAAAGGGCGGGATGTCCGAGCCTGCGACTATGATGTTATTTCTTCAAGTTTCTTTGTTTTGAATGATGAATTGTATTTGGTAAAATTATCGGAACGGTTCGCAGTGATTTTGATAGCGGAGCCAAAACCCCAGTAAAAATTCTGGGGTTTTTCATTATGTACACAGTATACGCAATTTATTCAGAACAGTTCAACAAGATTTACATTGGTCAAACAGAAAACCTTGAAAGAAGGATGTTTGAACATAATAATGGACTGTTGTCACTCTATTCAAAAAGATATAAACCGTGGAAGGTTGTTTATACAGAGGAATACTTAACAAGAGCAGAAGCGATGAAGCGGGAGAGACAATTAAAATCACAAAAGGGAAGAGAATTTATCTGGAAGATAATTAAAGAAAAGTATCAGATATAAATTCATAAGGTTGCAGGTTCGATCCGTTAGCTAACGGACTGCTCGCGGAGCCAAAACCCCAGTAAAAATTCTGGGGTTTTTTCATTATGTACACAGTAAAAAGTATCCATTTGTTGTTATCATAGTTCGGTTGATCGTCTAATTATTTCTTCTTTCTGCCGGTGTAATTTCTATAATTGTTAAAGTTCATTGCAGAATATAAATTCATCAATCCTAAACTTGAATACATTTTAGGGAATTTTTAAACACTACAATAATTATTCATCTTTCATCGAATCATTTACGAATAAATTATTATTAGGACATTTCATTTCTTAATAAGTGAGATTGCACAGCCACCGCCTTCAGCGAGATAAATTTTCAATCGATCATTCTTTGAAACAATTTTCTTTTCAATTCTATACGACATTGGATTTAATTCCCAATGAGCATCTTCTGCATCAAGATATAATGTTGCTTCGTAATTTCCGTTATCAAGAAAATCAAGAGCAATTTCAAATTCTCTGGAATTTTCATCTGTAATTGCACCAACAAACCAATTTTGTGAATCTCTGTCTTCCCTGGCAATTACAACATAATCTGCCGGTTCAGCTTTTAATATTTCTGTTTTCTTCCAATCAACAGGAACATCAACAATGAATTGAAAAGCGTCAGGAAAGCGTTCATAATTTTCCGGTAAGTCTGCAGCCATTTGCATAGGGCTATACATTACCACAAACAGAGCAAGTTGTTTTGCCAAGGTTGTATGTACCTGAAATATACTTTGAGGATCATAATAATTCAATTTAATCTGGAAAATTCCCGGTGTGTAATCCATTGGTCCACCGATCAATCTTGTAAAGGGTAATATCGTTTCGTGCTCTGGCGGATTTCCTTCGCTCCAAGCGTTGAATTCGTTACCTCTGGAAGCTTCTGCTGCTAACCAATTTGGATAAGTTCTGTGCAAGCCTGTTGGTCTTACTGATTCGTGAGAATTGATACAAATTTTTTCTTTAGCGGCTTTCTCCAAAATTCTTGTGTAGTGATTAACCATCCACTGTCCATCGTGATGTTCACCTCTTGGAATAATTCTGCCAACATATCCTGTTTTAATTGAATTGTAGTTGTACTTTTTTATCAGATCAAATGCTTCGTCCAATCTTCTTTCGTAGTTTGTAACGGAAGCAGATGTTTCGTGATGCATTATCAGTTCGACAGATTTTGATTTAGCATAATTGCTAACTTCATTCAAATCAAAGTCGGGATAAGGTGTAACGAAATCAAAAACATTTTCTTTCCAATGCCCGAACCAATCTTCCCAACCAACATTCCATCCTTCAATCAGCACAGCATCAAAACCATATTTTGCTGCAAAGTCAATATATCTTTTAGTGTTTTCAGTTGTAGCTCCATGTTTGCCATTCGGGATTAATTTCTGCCAATCTGTTTCCTCGATTTTTATATTATCAATGTCAGCATAATTCCAACTGTATTTACCAACATGCATTCCCCACCATATGCCAATATATTTTTTAGGTTTTATCCAACTTACATCTTTAATTTTTGATGGCTCGTTGAGATTAAGAATAAGTTTTGATGCAAGAATATTCTCAGCTTTATCTGAAACGATAATAGTTCTCCAAGGAGTACTGAATGGAGTTTGCAGATATGCTTTGTTCCCGAATACATCAGGGCAAAGATGAGTTTTAAGAACTAAATTTTTTCTATCAACCTGAAGATACATTGCCGGATAGTCAAGCAAAGCTGCTTCGTGAATATTGATATATAAACCTTCATCTGATTTCATCATCAATGGAGTTTGAACATAATTATCACCAGGAATTGATTTTACAATAATGTCATCGTAGTTCATTCCTTTACTGGAATTTATTTCTGATAATCTTGATGTTGTGTAAGTATATTCCTGAGAATCATAATCGCCAGGAATCCAGAAAGCTTTGTGGTTTCCGGCTAAAGCAAATTCTGTTAGCTCATCTTTAACAATGAAATATTTTAGCTTATCCTGATTTGGGAATTCATATTTGAATCCCAAACCATCATTAAATATTCGGAATGTGATAATTAATTTTTTATCGCTGGATATTTGACTTAATGATATTTGAAGTTCATTATATTTATTTATAATCGAATCAACTTCTCCCCAAACTGTTGCCCATTTTTCATCCTTCGAATCGAGTCTGATGTTATCAATTTTAAAGTTGCTGGATAAGTCAATATTGTCATCAAGAATAAAACCAAGCTTACTTTCATTTATAATAGCATGGCTTTTATACTTTAGCCAATACACAAACTGACCTTTGTCATTAAGATTGAAACTTAGCTCAAGATTTTTATCAGGAGAGTAAACAGGCTGTGAGAAAATTATCTTGAATGAAAAAAATATTATTAAACTCAAATAGTATCTCATAACATTTCCTTGATATTTATTTAAGATGAATCATTTTTCGGATTTTAGTTTTATCACCTGCAGTAAGTTTGTAGTAATATACACCACTAGGAAATTGATTAGCGTTAAATTCCAGCTCGTAACTTCCAGGGTATTTATAGTCATTTAGTAATGTTGAGACTTCATTCCCAAGTATATCATATACTTTTAATGTTTGCCAACTGCTGACTGGCGACTGCCAACTGATTACTGTTGTTGAATTAAATGGATTAGGAAAATTCTGTTCAAGATAAATCTCTTCGGGTAAATAATTTATTTCTTCTTCCACAGAAGTTGTAATGAGATTCTTAAAATATCCACTAACAAATACTAACGGTGCATTCCAATTGATTGCAATTTCATTTGAAGCATAACTTTGTATTGGTTCAGCGGAAAATGGAATTTCGAGTTAATTAAGTAAGGTAGATTAGCTGGCATTTCTTACTTCAATTCTTTTCAGTTTAGCTTCTTTAAGTTTCCTTTCTCTTTCTCTCAATTTTTCTTCAAATCTGTTTTCAAGAAA
>JAIMAZ010000163.1 GCA_023511695.1 Ignavibacterium sp. | reverse complement strand
GTTTTCTTGAAATGCTTGTTTTATCTAAATCTTTTTGAACCAAATTAAATAAATATTTTTTTAGGAATTTTTCTGATACATTCTCAATATATTCTTTCTTGTTTTCTTCGCAGAAAATTTTAAATTCAGATAAATCGTTTCTGTACGCTTTGATTGTATTATCTGAGTATCTTCTGATGTTTGAAATTTGAGATAGGAATTGCTCAATCACCTGGCTAATTTTAACAGCCATTAAAACCTCATTAAAACTTATAGAAAGGAAAAATTTTTTCTTTCCTCTACATTAATAAAATAAATTTATTCTTTTTAAGCAATTGGTTTTCCTGATTTTTCATTTTTTTTCTTTGATCAGGAGTAGTGTCGTCAAAACCAATTAAATGCAATATTCCGTGTGCAACTAATCTGCCAATTTCTTCCAGGAACTTCACTTTGAACTTTTTTGCATTTTCTTTTGCGTCGTCAACCGAAATAAATATCTCTCCATCGATGATATTTTGTGCATCTGAATAGTTAAAAGTTATAATATCTGTTGAATAATCGTGAGAGAGAAATTTTTTGTTTATCTCTTTAATAGTTTCAGAATCAATAAAGTTTATTTCAAGTGATCTTAAAGAGAGATTCAAATCCTGAGTAATAAATTTTACATACTGATGTAATTTTTTCTTTATAATTGTTTTGGTGCTAGAATAAATTCTTAAATTCTTCAATCGCTATTTCCAGAATAATTTTCAAGTGACTTAATTGTTAACTCAGTATATTTTTTGTATCTCAGAGCAGATTTTTCAAATTCATCGAGTTCTTCCTTAGTTAAGTCTCTAATTACTTTTGCGGGAATTCCTCCGACTAATTTTCCTGAAGGAACGACAAAATTTGGTTTAACAACTGAACCAGCAGCAACCATTGATTTTTCTTCAACAACTGTTCCGTCTAAAACGATTGCACCAATTCCTATCAAACATAAATTTTGTAGAGTACATCCGTGTAATTTAACAGCGTGACCAATTGTAACTTTATCTCCGATATTCAACGGATATTTTCCATTAGTAACATGAAGCATTGAACAATCCTGAATATTGGTCATCTTACCAATTTTTACATAGTGAACATCGCCTCTGATAACAGTGTTGTACCAGACACTTGAGTCTTCTCCAATTTCAACATCGCCGATAATTTTTACTCCATCAGCGAGAAAAACAGATGAATGAATGCGCGGAAATAAATCAAGATAAGGAAAAAGTTTTCCTTTAAAGTTTAATTTTGAAATTTCGGTGGCGACCAGTTTTTCTTTTTCCATTCTTTAAGCTCAACTGTTATGTTTCCAATTATTACTGACATTTTCGCATAGATAGGTACTGCGTGATCATCATTCGAGAACCATCCTTCAAAGTAACCGGTTAACCCAAAGATACCTTTAAATTCAGTTTCACCATCAAGATAAACACAATTTATTTTGTAGTCAACTGCATCAATCTCAACTGCTTCAGGTTTATCATAACAACGGATTGTTGTTCTTTCGCCTTTTTCGTTTATAAAAACCGGTGTGTTATAAGCAGCTTTTTTGCAGTTCTCATTCTTGCGTAATAAAATAAAGATAATCCGTCAAGATATTCTCTATCAAGATTAGCTGTAGAATCAGTCCATATTTCATTTTTTGTTCGGCTGCCTTTTAGGATGTGAATATGTTTGCTTTTATAATTAAAAGTATATTCAGTGAATGTAGTATCTTTATCAATTATAGTTCCTCTGAAGAAAATAGGAAACTGACGGGCATTAAATTTAGTTTCATATATCTGATGAAGATTTACAAATGGTAAACCTTCATATGAATCAATGTAAGCAATTGCCGAGTAAATTGTATCGTTATTTGTTATTTCACGCTTTGTAACTTTTAATTTGATTTCACCAATTGAAATGAAAAGATATTTTACCACATAAGTAATCTCTTCGCCTACATCAATTTTTCGGTAAGGAAAATCACCATAAAGTGGAAAATCTTTTACCGGATTAAAATTGCTGGCAAGAGTTATTGAAACAATTGCAAAGATTACAAATAGTTTTTTCACTTCAGATTAGCCAAATCTTTTGCTTCATTGAAAAGTTCTAAAGCTTTTCTGAATTGAGAATCTCCTTCAAGCAGAACTGAATACCAACCGTCATTCTTCCAGAAATTTCTTGCTATTTGAGCTTTCAATCGTGCGGCAATGTAATCTTTATCTTTTTCAAAATCTGATTGAATGAGGTCAACTTTTTTAGTTTTAGCAAAATTCACAAATGAATTCAGTAAATCAGAATTAATGAGAAATTCTTTTCTGAATTTACCGAGATTATTCCCATACTTGTTTTTGATTTCATTTGAATGTGTATCGAGATAGGTAAGAACAAATGAATAGAATAAATTTTCTTTCAAAAGGTTTTGGGTGTATTCAGTCAAAGTTTCTGATTTAACTATGTAATCAGGAGTAATTCCACCACCGCCGAACACTGTTCGATTTTTTACTAAAGTCTTATAAGTGGGTTTGGTCGAATCTTTTTCTGCTGTGTGTTCAATATTTTCTCCCTCTGATTCTTCCCTATCAGAAATTTCAGAGTAATAATCTTTTTTATCTTTCTTGTTTTTATAATCTCTCTGAATCAATCTTCCTGAAGGAGTATAATATTCTGATATGGTTAATCGAATTGCAGAATTATCAAACAATTGGAATTGTCTTTGAACTAATCCTTTCCCAAATGATGTCTCACCAACGACCAAACCTCTATCCCAATCCTGCACTGCGCCTGAAACTATCTCACTTGCGGAAGCACTGCCGCGATTGATCAAAACGACTAATGGAATTTTTTCATACGGATAATTTTCTGATGCAAAATATTCTTCATTGAATTCACTTCTTCTTCCAACTGTATAAACGATTTTCTTTTTCATATCAATAAATAAATCAGCAATCTGAACTGCCTGATTTAAGTATCCACCAGGATTTCCTCTCAAATCAAGCAATAACTGTTTCATCCCTTTTTCATTTAGATCTTTAAGCGCATTTGTCAATTCATCGAATGTAGTTTCAGAGAAACGGGATACACTTACATAGCCGGTTTTGTCATCAATCATAAAATGAGCATCAACGGAATAAATAGGAATCTTATCTCTGACGATTGTGTATTCAAGTTGTTTGAATAAACCAGGTCTGACAATTGTGACATTAACTTTAGTTCCGGCTTTACCTCTTAACTTCTGACGAACTTCATCATTAGTAATTCCGATAGCAGATGTACCATCAATTTTTATAATTCGATCACCTGGTAAAATTCCAAGCTGTTCACTAGGTCCGCCTGATATTGGTGAAACGACTGTGAGAGTATCATTCACAATCTGAAATTCAATACCAATTCCTTCAAAGTCACCACGGAAAGATTCTTCAACTGCAGTGAATTCTTTAGCAGGAATGTAAACAGAATGTGGATCAAGTTGATTGAACATTCCATTAAGTGCAGCTTCAACAAGTTTCTGTGTATCAACTTCTTCGATATAATATTTCTCAGTGTATGTTAGAACATCATTAAATTTTCTAATGCTTTCTCTGAGATTATCACCTGAAAAAACTTTTTCAAGTTGAATTCCAATTAAAGCTCCGATTGTAAGCACTAAAAAAAGAAATGGAAACTTTGTCCAGTTAGAAAACATATTAGCTCCGTAAAACTTTATAGTTAAAAATTATAAAATAAGATTATGATAAAAACAGATATTTTATTCCCTATTTAATCTCAGGTTTCATTTGTGGGAAGAAAATAACATCTCTGATCGATGGTTGATTAGTAAGAATCATTACCAATCTGTCAATACCAATTCCAAGTCCGGCAGTTGGCGGCATTCCATACTCAAGAGCTCTTAGAAAATCTTCATCAATCTGATGAGCTTCATCATCCCCTGCTTCTCTCATTTTAACCTGTTCTTCAAATCTTGCTCTCTGATCAAGTGGATCATTTAATTCAGAAAATGCATTACAAATTTCTTTGCCTGCAACATAAGCTTCAAATCGTTCTACCACACCTTCTTTAGTGCGATGTTTTTTTGCTAAAGGTGAAAGCTCGACAGGATAATCCATTACAAATGTTGGTTGAATTAATTCACCTTCAACAGTTTCACTGAATATTTCGTCAATCAATTTGGCTTTGCTGTTTAATCCGGCAAGATCAATGTTTAATTTTTTCGCAACTGATTTTAATGTTTCAATATCGGCTTTTATAACATTAACTCCAGTTTTTTCTTCAATTGCTTCAATCATTGAAATTCTTTTCCATGGACGGGTAAAATCAATTTCATAATTTTCATAAGTAAATTTCATTGTACCAAAAACCTTATTGCAGAGATATTCAAAAAGTTCTTCTACAAAATTCATCATCCAGTTATAATCTTTATAAGGAACATATAACTCCAGCATAGTAAATTCCGGGTTATGCGAGCGATCCATTCCTTCATTTCTAAAGTCCTTTGAAATTTCATAAACTCCATTAAAACCACCCACAATCAGTTTTTTAAGATAAAGTTCATCCGCAATACGCAAATAAAGATCAATATCAAGAGCATTATGATGCGTGATAAATGGTCTAGCAGCTGCTCCACCATATAATGGCTGCAGTATTGGAGTTTCAACTTCAAGTAAACCTTTGGAATCAAGAAACTGCCTTATTGTAGAAATTACTTTACTTCGCTTAACAAAGACATCTTTTACTTCGGGATTTACAACAAGATCAACATATCTTTGTCTGTAACGAAGTTCTTTATCAGCAAACTGATCATAAATAATTTTATTGCCGTTTTCATCCACAACTTCTTTAGCAATAGGAATTGGTCTTAATCCTTTTGCAAGTAGAACTAATTTTTGAGTATGAACAGAAATTTCACCGGTTTTGGTTTTGAACACAAAACCTTCAACTCCAATTAAATCGCCAATGTCCATAAGTTTAAATGCATCATACATTTCACCCAATTCGTCTTTTTTCAGATAAATCTGAATGCGGCCTTTATGATCCTGAATGTGAGCAAAGGAAGCTTTTCCCATTCTTCTTATTGCCATTATCCGACCAGCAATTTTAACTGAACGGTGCTCATCTTCGTTAAAGTTGTTTTTAATGTCTTCTGAATCTGAATTAACATCAAATTCATAAGCATAGGGTTCAATTCCCATTTTCTTTAATTCATCGAGTTCTTCGAATCTTCTTTTTATTAAATCGTTATATTCTTGTTGAATAAGATTATCCATCTTTACTCCATATATTTTCGTTTAAAGTTCGATAATAAAACGCAAAGTGAATCCTGTATGTTCTCAGCTAATTTTACAGGAACGTTAAAATTATTCGCGATAATACTGAATGCAATTGGTTCTCCATCTGCTGTAAAAGCATAACCAGAAAGACTTCTTGCAAATCCGATAAATCCTGTTTTAGCACGAATTGAGTTTTCTGCTTTTGTATTTTTCATTCTTCGAGATAGTGTTCCATCAACTCCAGCAATGGGTAATGAGTTAAAAAATGCACCGAAATTTTTTGTCGAATACATGTATCTCAGAAGCAAAATGATTTGCTGTGGTGTAACACGATTCAAATGAGAAAGTCCGCTGCCATCAACCATAATAATATGATCCGGATTTAAACCTATTTCTGCAAACCATTCTTTGCAAGCAAGAATTCCATTTTCAGTGGATCCAAATCCTTTCTTTTCCAATCCGATTGTTTTGATTAATTGCTCAGCAAAAAAATTCTGTGAACCTTTATTTATGACATTAACTATTTCGAAAAGATAAGGTGAATAGTATGAAAAAAGATACTGGACTTTTGCAAAATCAATATTTCTTTCGTAGTCATCAATGTCCTTTGCATAACCTGTTACTTTAATTCCTTTTCTTTCCAATCTATCTTTTAAGACCATCATTGCGAACAAAGTTGGATTAAGTACAGTTGCATAAGTTTTAAGTGTATCACTTCCTTTACTGAAAGTTCCTGATAATGTTATAATGTTCGTTCCTCTTTCACGATAGACATCAATCTCAGTAGTTCCTGAACCGGGAGAAACTGGAACAACATCATTAATTACAATTACACCTTTTACAACAGGAGAATATTTAACAATCAGACTATCAAGTTTTTTATCGTAATAAATTGTAATATCGATGCAATTGTCATTAAAAGATATTGCACTTGACTGAGCTGCATACCAATATGTTTCATAATCCCAAGACCAGCCCTCACCAAGACCCTTGTCATCGAATAAATCATCATCACCAATTATGTTGCCCTGAATTTTTGTTATGCCCAAATCAATTAAGGAATCTGCCCAATCATCGAAAGCTTTAAAGATATTTCCGTTATAAAATCTTCCCGAAAAAGTTGGATCACCTGTTCCCTGAATTATTAAATCGCCTTCAAGTGTTGAATAATTAATTTCGCCAAATGCATAAATATTTGTTGTATATCTGTAACCACTTCCAAGCAATGATAATCCTGCAGCAGTTGTAAATAATTTTAGATTTGATGCCGGAACAAATAATTTATTCTCATCTTTCTTGTATAAATATTCACCTGTTTGAAGTGAACGCAAAGCAACTCCCCAATTAGCTGAGATAAAATTGCTATCACTCAAAAGTAGATCAATTTTTTCTTGCAATTCAGGGATAGTAAGATATTCATACTCAGATGTTGTATCTTTTACGGAATATTTTAAAGTATCCTGAGAATAAATTTGAGCAATTGAAAATAAAACTGCGAACGACAAATATTTAATCATTTTTTTGAATAAGGTTTTTTAGTTCAGAAAATTTTATTTCTCTGTATGAACCAATCGGAATATCTGCTTCTAATCCGGCAAAACTTTTACGATGTAACTTTTTTACCTCATATCCCAAAGTAGCAAACATTCGTTTGACAAAGTGATTTCTGCCTTCAACACATTCAACCGTAACTT
>JAIMAZ010000017.1 GCA_023511695.1 Ignavibacterium sp. | reverse complement strand
CTTTATACAAAACCAGTTCAGGAACTTGGTCCTCATGTAGCTGCACTTGGGATGGAATTTTATACTGGTGATATGTTTCCAGGTGAATATCGCAATCAGATTTTTATTGCAGAACATGGTTCGTGGAATCGTTCAAAGAAAATTGGTTACAGAGTTACGCTTGTAAGATTGAACGGAAATGAATCAATAAGCTACGAACCTTTTGCTGAAGGTTGGCTTCAAGGTGAATCTGTTTCAGGAAGACCAGTTGATATCGAACAAATGCAAGATGGCTCATTGCTTGTATCAGATGATTTTGCAAATGTGATATACAGAATTACTTATCAAAAATGATTATACTTTTCAACAAACCACTTAATGTTTTATGCCAGTTTTCTGATAAAGAAGGCAGAAAAACTCTTGCTGATTTTATTCCATTCAAAAATGTTTATCCCGCCGGAAGACTTGATTATGATAGTGAAGGATTAGTTGTTCTGACTGACGATGGTAAACTTCAACATCTGATTTCTGATCCGAAAAATAAAATGCCTAAAACATATTGGGTTCAGGTTGAAGGAATTCCAACACAAGAAGCATTAAAAAAATTACGCAATGGTGTTTTACTTAATGATGGAATCACTAAGCCTGCAAAAGTAAAATTGATTGATGAACCAAATGTTTGGGAGAGAATTCCACCAATCAGATTCAGAAAAAATGTTCCGACAAGATGGCTTGAATTAACAATTACAGAAGGCAGAAACAGACAAGTGCGAAGAATGACTGCTGCGGTTGGTTTTCCTACTTTAAGACTTATAAGATACTCTGTAGGCAAGTGGAATATTGATTCAATATTAATCGGGACTTACAAAAAGATTTAATATCAATTCTCTGGTGGTGGAGAAAAGAATTTATTTTTTATCATAAAAGAAAAATATACAACAGCAACACCGACAAGCAGAACAGCAACTAAAGGAATAAATATAGCAATCAGAGATAAAGCAGTTGAACTCGTTGCTTCAACAGTTGACACAACCGGATTGCCTGCACCACCAGTGAGCGCTGAAGATTTTAATCTAATTAAACCTGTTGCTGCGTGAATTGTACCTGCTACGCCACCTCCAGCAATTAAAGCTAAAGCCCATTTTATAAGTGGGGAAAATTCAGTTACAACAGCACCGGTTAAAATTATTCCGGCAAAAATAGCTAAGGGATGTTCAATCGTATCAAGAAAATTATCTAACCACGGAACATAATAAGCTGCTATTTCGACAATAGTTGCTGCGGCAAATGCAACTAATGCGGGCAATGTTCCAATCCACTTGAAATAGGTTGAAAGCTCCAGATTACCGGTGTAAGCCACGATTGAAACTATCAGAAATGGTATAAATATTCTAAAGCCGACTGCGGCTGCAAGTCCGACTCCAACGAAAACACTCAATATCAAATCTATCATATCAATCTCGAGTTAATTTCTTAAATAGATTATTAATTTCAGTAAGCAATTAAAACCTTAAAAATTATTTTTTATTTTTCACAACACAGAATTTATTCTGTTATTAATTCTTTAATTATGAAAACCCAATATAAATTCTCTACTGCGATGTTAATTCTAATAACTCATATTTGTTAATTTAACCTTGCCACGGAATATCCAATAAATACTAATTGTGTAAGCCAAGACAAACGGAAAACCAATTGCAGCAATTATCAGCATAATCGTTAAAGTTTTTTGAGATGAAGCTGCATTATAAATCGTTAGGCTGAATTCAGGATTAGGATTTGAAAGAACAATGTTTGGAAAAATTCCCACAGCAAATAGAGCTAACAATGAAGCAATACTTGCAGCCGATGATACGAAAGCCATAAACTCTCTTCCGTGATGAATTTCCCTTGGTATGTTAGCAATTGCAAGCATATTTAATAATGCAAGAGCAAACAGCGGAGGAAAATCTTTAAAGTGTTTTACCATATTAGGGAAATAAATAAGAGTTGCCATTGTTGTAGTCACATAGCAAATAACAAAAAAGATAATTGTATTATTAACCCAGCCTTTTAATTTCCTGTTCAGTTGATCTTCAGTTTTAAGAACTCCATAAATCGCTCCGTGCATCATAAACAAAGAAACAGTTGTAATACCAACCAAAACAGTGTAAGGATTAATCATATCCCAGAATGTTCCGACATATTCTTTAGTTGCATCTAAAGGAATTCCGGTAATAATATTTCCAAGTGCAACTCCCATTAAGAATGCAATTAAAATACTTGCGATACTGAAAGCAACATCCCACATCTGCCGCCACCATTTCATTGGCCTCTTACTTCTGAATTCAATTGCAACTGCTCTGAAGATTAACATAAAAAGCAACATAATGATCGCATTATAAAAACCTGAAAACACTGTTGCATAAACATGTGGAAATGCAGCAAACAAAGCTCCGCCGCCTGTTACGAGCCAAACTTCGTTACCATCCCAAACAGGTCCGATTGAGTTTAGCATGATTCTTCTTTCAACATCATCTTTTACTAAAAGGTGAAGAGCTCCGATTCCCAAATCGAATCCATCAAGAATTGCATATCCGGTTAGCAGTAAACCGATCAGAATAAACCAGATTGTATTTAAGTCGAATGTAAATTCCATAACACTCCTTTTAAGCTTTTGGATGACCAATTTCAGATGGAATTAAATCTGCTTCCTCTGGTCCGTGTTGAATTTTATTATTCAAAAGATAAATAAAAAGAATGAACAGACCGATATAAATCAAAGTAAACATTATCAGCGAATACCAGACTTGTCCTGCCTGAACTGATTTGGATAAACCCTCGGAAGTTTTCATCAAGCCATAAACAATCCAGGGTTGTCTTCCAACTTCTGCTGTAATCCACCCGACCTGATTAGCAATCTGCGGCAGAAGAACAGAAAAAACAAAAATCCAAAGCAGCCAGCGATGTTTGAAAAGTGTTCCTTTCCACCAAAGAAAAACCCCTAACACCGAAATTCCAATCAACATAAAACCGATAGCAACCATTAAATGATATGCCTGAAAAACAATATTGACAGGTGGTCGTTCATCTTTGGGAAAAGAATTTAGTCCGGTTACTTTTGTATTTACATCCCAGCCAATCAGATAACTTAACATTGATGGGATTGCAATACCGAATTTAACTTCCTGCTTATCTTCATTAACCCAGCCAAATAGATAAAGGGGTGCGTTAGTCTGATCATCGAATACAGCTTCCATTGCTGCAAGTTTAGCAGGTTGATTTTTAGCAACACCAACAGCACTTTGGTGTCCGGTAAATAACTGGAAAAGTGAGGTAATTAAAGCCATAACCAAAGCAATCTTAATAGATGATTTTGCAAATCTTATATGTTTATCTTTAATCAGATAATAACCACCAACACTTATAACCAGAAATGCGCCAGCTAACCAACATCCGGAAATTGTATGAAGAAGTCTATCAACTGAAGAAGGATTCAGAACCATCGCCCAGAAATCAGTAATTTCGGCACGTGCATTTATTCCTTCGCCAACAATATGATAACCAGCCGGTGTTTGCATCCACGAGTTTGCCACAACAATCCAGATAGCACTGAACATTGAGCCAAGTGCAACCATCAATGTTGAGAAGAAATGCATTTTAGGCCCCACTTTATCCCATCCAAAAACAAGCACGGCAAGAAATCCTGATTCAAGAAAGAATGCAAATATACCTTCGGCTGCTAAAGCACTGCCAAAGACATCACCAACAAATCTTGAATATGTTGCCCAGTTAGTACCAAATTCAAATTCCATTACTATTCCGGTTGCAACACCAATAGCAAAAGTTAGTGCAAATACTTTCACCCAGAATTTTGTCATCTGTTCATAGAATTTATCTTTGGTTTTAAGGTACATTCCTTCAGTGATAACCATAAACACGCCCAAGCCGATGCTTAGCGGAGGATAGATGTAATGGAATGCAATTGTAACGGCGAATTGTAAACGGGAAAGAATTTCAACATCCATTCTTTAACCTAATTTTTATTTTTTACTCCATACAAATTAGTAAAAGATTTTGCAGTGTTAAAGTTCGGCTTTAAAAATTAAAATATCGCAACAGAAATATTTGAGCTAAATTATGAGCTGTTCAATAAGTTAAAATTCCTATGTCTTTTCAGGGACTTGCAATAGCAAGTCTTTAATAACTGAAGTCTGTAGTAAGAGTTCAGTGTTATTATTTTGGGCTGTCCAAAAAGTAAATTTTTATGTCAGACTGATCCGTTAGGTAACGGATGTCGAAGTGTGATTTAGATTCAAATTGTCAGTCTGCGACAAGCTTGACTGCCGTCAGTGTATTAGTTCAGTAATTTGGTAACATTACGGAGGCAGTCTAGAGGTGGTAAAAAAAATGGGAAGCTTGTGCTTCCCATTTTTAATCTTTGAATTTATTTCAATGCTATTCTCTTACAACCCAAACCTTAATTTTAGCACTTACACTTGGATGAAGTTTTATACTAACATTATAAATACCAAGTGTTTTAATCTGTTCTTCCATTTCAAATTTTCTCTTGTCAATATCATATCCTTTTTCTTTCAAAGCGTCTGCAATCATTTGAGTAGTAACGGTTCCGAAAATTTTATCTTCTTCACCAACCTGAACAGGAATAGTAACTGAAACCTTTTCTAATTCAGAAGCTAAAGTCTCAGCAGCTTTAAGTTCCTGTTGATTTCTTTTTTCAACTATCTTTTTTTCCTCTTCAAGAGCTTTAACATTTCCTTTAACGGCAACATAAGCAAAGCCCTTTGGAATAAGATAGTTTAAGGCATAACCGTCTTTAACATCAACAATCTGCCCGATTTTGCCAAGTTTATCAATGGTTTGTCTTAATATTACTTTCATTTATTTCACCTTTCTAAGATTACCTTACAGTGTCAGCAACATAAGGCAGAAGAGCCATATGCCTTGCTCTTTTAATTGCAATAGCCAATTGTCTCTGATATTTTGAGCTTGTACCTGTAATTCGCTTAGGAATAATTTTCCCCTGCTCAGTAATAAACTTCTGAAGCAGCTTAACATCCTTGTAATCGATGTATTTAATTCCCGCTTCAGTAAACCGGCAGGTTTTCTTAACTTTAATTTCCTTTTTCATCTTTTGATTCCGTTCCTGATTGTTTAATTAAGTTTGATTCTTCATCAGATAAAAACTTATCGAATGAATCTTCTGTATAATCATTTTCATCTTCGCTAACGCTGGTAACTTCGTCTTCTTTAAGTGTACCGTTTTCAGTACCAATTAATCTTTTGTTTAAGAATTGAATTCTTCTAGCTTTAATTTCAACAATGCTTCTGTTATGTCCGTCTTCAGATTTCCAGCTTCTGCTTTGCAATTCACCATCAACTAAAACAGCGGAACCTTTTTTCAATCTATCGCGGCAGCTTTCAGCAAGTTTATTCCAGGCAACAACACCAACATAGCAAACATCTTCCTGCCATTGGTTTGAACTGTCTTTAAATTTTCTGTTTGATGCGATTGAGAAATTAACAACGGGAGTTCCGTTAGTAGTTTCTCTGAAGACAGGATCTTTCGTTAGATTTCCTGCAACAATAACATAATTAATTTCGGGCATTTTCAATTCAGCCATTTTGTAACCTCCGTACTAATCGTTATAAATTAATTTTTGTCGTTATCTTCAATTTCTTCTTCCTCTTCCTCAATCTGAGGTGTTAATTCAGATTCAGGAATGGTTTCTTCTTTTAAGGAAACACTTTGTGTTTTATTTGTTTCGATTTGTTCTAGAGCTTCCTTACTTAGTTTAATAGTAAGGTAACGAAGAATATGCTCATCAAGATTATAAAATCTTTCGAGCTTTGAAACGATACTTCCCGGTGCATCAAAGCGGAAGATTGCATAATAACCAATCTTGTTTTTTTCAACCGGATAGGCGAGTCTTTTTCTTCCCCAATTTTCAAAATCGCGTATTTGTCCACCGTTAGTCGTGATGAACTCTCTGACACGATTTAAGACATTTTCGATTTGATTGTCTTCGAGTGCAGCGTTAATTAAAATTGCACTTTCGTATACACCTGATTTCATTCAGTCTATTCACCTCCCTTTGGTCTGTTTGGCCCTTACATTGTTAGCAAGAGCAGGGTTTTTGACATATGTTAATTAAAAAAGCGCTCCAAATCTACTTAATCAGAGGCGCAATTACAAGAGCTACAACTGACATTAGCTTAAGCAAAATATTTAACGAAGGACCTGACGTATCCTTAAATGGATCTCCGACGGTATCGCCAACAACCGCAGCTTTATGAGCATCTGAACCTTTGTAATATTTCTGTCCATCAAGCTCAACACCTTCTTCAAACATTTTCTTAGCATTATCCCACGCACCACCGGCATTAGCCTGAAAAATTGCCATTAATACACCGGTAACTGTAACACCAGCGATAAGACCACCAAGCATCTCTTTTCCACCTAAAAAGCCGGTTAGAATCGGAACTATTACGGCAAGCAATCCAGGCAAGATCATTTGTTTAATAGCGGATTTGGTTGATATCTCAACACACTTTGCGTATTCAGCTTTACCATCAGCTTCCTCGAAAATTTTCAAGTCTTCTGCATTCCATTCGGAATGTTCTTTACCCTGATTTTTTCTCATCACTTCAAGAGCAGCTTTAAGCTGTGGAATTGAAGCAAACTGTCTTCTTACTTCCTGAATCATTGACATTGCAGCTTTGCCAACTGCCTGCATTGCAAGAGCAGAAAACAGAAATGGAATCATTGCACCGATTAAAAGTCCGGCCATAACCTGAGCTTTAGAAATGTCGATTGCTTTAATATCAGCTGAAGTCATATAAGCACCAAATAATGCTAATGCTGTAAGAGCAGCAGAACCTATTGCGAATCCTTTACCAATTGCAGCAGTAGTATTTCCAACGGCATCCAATTTATCAGTTCTTCCTCTTACTTCTTTAGGAAGTTCAGACATTTCAGCAATTCCTCCAGCGTTATCTGAAATTGGTCCGTAAGCATCAACAGCTAATTGAATTCCAAGTATAGAAAGCATTCCAACAGCAGCGATAGCAATTCCATATAATCCACCAAAGTTAAAAGCAATAACTATGGCTAAAGCTAATACTAAAATTGGTAATGCGGTAGAAAGCATTCCCACGCTAAGACCAGCAATAATATTTGTTGCTGTTCCAGTTACTGATTGTTGAGCAATTCTAATTACAGGTCTCTTTCCACTACCGGTAAAATATTCCGTAATCATCCCAATCATTGCACCTGATACAATTCCTGCAAAAGTTGCAATAAAAATTCCTGTTGATGTATAAAAATTTCCTTTAACCGGATCAGCCCATTGATAAAGAGGATCCTGATAATACCAACTTTCGGGAAGAAGCCATTTGATTAAAAACCATGAAGCCGCTATCATTAAAAATCCTGCTACAAGATTTCCTTTGTTTAATGCTTTCTGCGGATCACCGCCTTCTTTAACTCTAACGAAGAAGGTCCCTATCATAGACATTACAATTCCGACTGCAGCAATAACTAGAGGCAGCATTACTGCACCCAGTGAAAAATTATTCACAAATTCCGGAATCATAAAAAATGCAGCACCAAGTACCATTGTTGAGATAATTGAACCGACATAAGATTCAAAAAGGTCTGCACCCATTCCTGCAACATCTCCGACATTATCTCCAACATTATCAGCAATTGTAGCCGGATTTAATGGATGATCTTCAGGGATACCAGCTTCAACTTTTCCAACCAGGTCTGCACCAACATCAGCGGCTTTGGTATAAATTCCACCACCTACTCTGGCAAATAATGCAATTGAAGAAGCGCCAAAAGAAAATCCTGTAATAACTGTAATAACTTTTGTTAAATCATCTACATTATTAATTCCGAAAGTATCGGAGTAAAATATGAATAGTAACCCAAGTCCTAATACACCTAAACCGACAACACCCATTCCCATTACAGAACCACCGGCAAATGCTATTTCAAGAGCTTTGCTTAGACTTGTTCTTGCAGCATTGGTTGTTCTGACATTAGCTTTGGTTGCAACACGCATACCGATAAATCCGGCAAGTGCTGAACAGAAAGCACCAACCACAAATGAAACTCCTACTAAAGGAGAAGAGTTAACAGCAGTTGAACCGCTATAGGCAAGCAGAGCTGCAACAATTATTACGAAGAAAATTAAAACTCTGTATTCAGCTTTGAGGAAAGCCATTGCACCATCGGCAATGTATTTAGAAATGCGCTGCATTTTTTCATTACCAGGATCTTTCTTAGAAATCCAACTTGACCTCCAGAAAGTATATAATAATGCTAAAACGCCAAACAATGGAACAAGGTGAATTATGAGATTCATGTTTATCTCCTAACTTCCGTTTGAATCTTTAATATTATTTTTTAATTGATTTTTTATTTTACTGTATTCGGATAAGCAGGAATCATAACCTCCGGTAATAAATGCTCTGATAATCCCGGAGGTAAATTCAAAAGTTTTTTTCAGTTTATTCAATTCTGACTCATCAAAATCAGACAATACATAATCTGCTAAGCTGCCTTTTTCAAAATCACTTCCGATACCTATTCTTAATCTTGGAAACTCATCAGTGTTCAACAAATAAATAATTGATGCAAGACCGTTATGTCCACCATCGCTGCCAGATTTTTTCAACCTAAAATCAAACTCATCAAGATTAATATCATCAACAACCACAAGTAAATCATAAACCGGAATGTTGTAATGATTAATTAAATCTTTAACAGCAATTCCGGAGTTATTCACATATGTAGTTGGCTTTGCCAATACAAAAGAATTTCCTTCAACTTCCCCTTCGGCAAAGTAATAATCATACTTCGAAGGAAAGAATTTAATATGATGCTTTTCAGCAAAATGATCTAAAGCAAGAAAGCCCACATTGTGCCTGTTGAATTGATATTTTTTTCCAGGGTTTCCAATTCCAACAATGGCACGCACAAAAATTATTCTTCTTCCTCTTCTTTGGATTTACCTTTGCCAATAACTTCTGGCTCTGCAGGCGCTTCACCTTCAGCCGCCGGAATTTCTTCTTTCTCGGCACGAGGATGAGTTACAGATACAACTAAAGCATCAGCACTGGTTATGAATGAGATTCCGGGAACATTCAAATCAGATACATGTATTGAGTCACCAATTTTCAGATTTGTAATATCTACTTCAATATGTTCCGGAATATCAGTTGGTAAGCATTCTACTTCCAGCTTGTGGGCAAAATGCTGAATAACACCGCCTTCTTTAACTCCAATTGCTGTTCCTTTCAAAAGCACAGGAACTTCAAATTGAATTTTTTCGCCAATCTGCAATCCAATGAGATCAAAGTGAACTATTCTATCCGTAACAGGATCGAACTGAACATCTTTAATTACACAATCGTATTTTTCACCACCATCTAAACTTAGCGAAATCCAACTTGTCTTCGATGTAAATACCAAAGGTTTAATAGCCGATTCTGGTACTTCGATCTTAATTGGCTCGTGATGTTTGGAATAAAAAACACCTGGAACTTTACCAGATTTTCTTAACTGGTTTAAGGCTGATTTTGTTGGTGTTTGTCTTTTCTTTGCTTCTAATGTTACTTTATCCATATTTACTCCAGATTCTAATTATCCTTTATCTATATTAAATAGTGAACTAATTGATTCGTTATTATGTGTTCTGATTATTGCTTCAGCAAACAAACCTGCGGCTGAAACTACTTTTATTTTATCGCAACTATCTGCATCAATGTTTATCGAATCGGTTACAAATAACTTTTCCAATGCTTCACATTCTTTCAATCTTTCAAAAGCTTTTCCGCTCAGCAATGGATGAGTTATAGCTCCGTAAATTTTGTTCGCACCTTTTGCTTTAAGAGCATTAACTGCTCCAACAAATGTTCCTGCAGTATCAATCAAATCATCAACAATCAGAATATCTTTCCCTTCAACTTCACCGATAATATTCATCACTTCAGCAACATTCTGTTTTGGTCTTCGTTTATCAATCACAATTAAACTTGAATTCAGCATCTTTGCATAAGCACGGGCAATCTTAATTCCTCCAACATCAGGCGAAACTATGGAAAGATTATCTGAAAGTCTGCTCAAATGATTTAAGAACACTGACGAACCATACAAATGGTCAAAAGGTATATCAAAAAAACCTTGTATCTGTGAAGCGTGCAAATCCATCGCAATTACACGATCAGCACCTGCTTCTGTGATAAGATTTGCCATAAGCTTTGCTGTTATAGCAACTCTTGGCTGATCTTTTCTATCTTGTCGAGAGTAACCAAAATATGGAATTACTGCTGTAACCCGTTTAGCTGAAGCTCTTCTTGCAGCATCGAGCATAATGAGCAATTCCATAATATTTTCAGCAGGAGGATTTGTTGACTGCACAATGAATATATCCCTTCCGCGAATATTTTCACCGTATTTTACCCAAATCTCTCCATCGCTAAAACGCTTTAATTCAATCTGTCCGAGACTAATACCAATTTTTTCAGCAATTTTTTGGGCTAAGGGAAGATTAGAGCTGCCCGAAAAAATCATAAATTCAGTTGAAATCATAAAATCTTTCTCAGCTTTTTTAAAAGCAGAGGCGAAATATAACCAAAGCACTCTGCTCTGTCAATAAAATTTAGCTCTTGTTGGCTAATCAATTTTAATCTTTCTTTTTTCTGAAGAGATAAAATATTACTACAAGCAATACTAAACCGGCTAAATAATAAATCCACTTAGGTGTTTCTTTTAATTTATATGGCTTGAAAGTAACAGAAATAGTTTTTCCGCGGCCAATTTCATTAAGATTATAATGCCATGTTAAAATATTCTTATCCTGTGAAGTTGCATTGTGTGTAATTATATCACCACGGATTTCATAAACATATTTTACAAAAAATTTCGAACCATCAATGCCAAAGCCTGTTGTAACAGGCGGTATAAATTGAGTGAATATTTTTTGATTCGAAGCCCCGTCTTTTAATGAAAATTCTGATTGAGAAAACGCTTTAATTGTGTTAAGTGAATCAATGCTGCTGAATTCTATTTTTACAACGGAATGAATTGTTGAATCTGTTGTATCAGAAAATGTGGTAATATCAATAATTTTTACAAACGGTGAACTAAATTCGTTTCGAATAGAATCTGGTATAAATATCCCAAGATTGATAATTGAATTGGCTGCAGTTGAATCAGGAACATACATCCAGTAACGAATTTCCATTTTACCTGAACCATCTGGATAAATAAGAACTTTCTGTTCATAATTTATGCAGCCTGACAATGCAAGAACTGTTATTGCAAACAAAACTAATTTTTTCATCCGCTGAAACCTGAATAATATTAACTGCATCAAAATTATAGAATTTTTTAATAATTCTGATTAAGTTTGCCCACAAAAATTTTAGGAGTAAGATATGCCAACGTATGATTATAAGTGTATTTCCTGTAATTATACTTTCGAATTTTTCCAATCAATGAAAGATGAACCACTAACAACCTGTCCCAAATGTGGTGGTCAGTTGAAAAGACTAATTGGTCCTGGAGCTGGTTCTATTTTCAAAGGCAATGGATTTTATCAAACTGATTACAAGAACAATTCATCAAACTCCAATTCAAAAACCTCAACCAAGAATAACACAAAAAGTGAAAGCAGCGTAAAAGAAGCTGTTGCCTGAAAAGTTAGCAATTAATTGACTAAATAATTTTTAGAGACGACTAAAGAGTCGTCTCTTTTTTTAATAATCTAATCCGATTGAAAAATAAAATTTCGGACCTGACCACTTTTCTACGAAGTATGCCCAGGCAACATCAAACTTCAGCAGAAATCCTAAAAAGTAAACACGAGAACCAACACCTGTTCCAATCAATAAATCTTTAGTCCTTGTTTGACCGAGCTGATTTTTATCAAAAAACTGAAGCTGTTTATTATCATTCCAGGCTGTTCCGATATCAAGAAAAGCAGTGCCGAGTATATTAGCAAAAAACAAGGGTAAACCTCTCGGAATTAAATATCCAATTAAAGGATATCTGAATTCATAATTCATCAGAGCGTATTTAGTTCCGATTCTCTCTGAGTAATCAAATCCACGCATTGGTAGCACAACAGTTAAAAATGCAAAATCTGTTGGTGAGTTAATTGGAATTTCAGATGTAGCAAAACTTCTGTTAATCCAGTTTTCAGTCCCTCCAAGAAAGAATCTTTGAGCATTCGAACCTGAAGAATATCCCGCCGAAAATCGGATTGCAAAGCTGTAATCAGTAAAAAATCTGAAGTAAGTTCTGTAATCACCTGTTGTAGTCCAGAAGCTTAATCGTTTGTTACCAATTCCTGGATTACCGTAAGTATCAAATCTGTATCTTGTTCCTTCGATTGGTGAAGTATATCCCCAAAGAACATTATCGTGAACAAAAGCTACCTGAGGTACAAGAAAACTTGCTTCTTCAAGCGGAACAGTATAGTCATCAAGGTTTTCACTTCGAACATTCATATAACTTAATCCACCTTCAAATCTATAGAAACGATTGAGCGGATAATTAGCATTCAAAGAAAGCTGAAAGTTTCTGAAGCGATATAAATATATGTAATCACCTCTGAGTATGTTTACAAATCTAGCTGTGTGAAAGCCTTCAACTCCATACTTAATTCGTCCACCAAGATAATAGTAAGCTAAACCGTAGTCACTGTTTTTCAAATCAATTTGTAATCCTGTTACACCTATCAGGCGATGATCGCCAAGAACATCGCTGAATGTCAAAATCGTTGTCCCAATCAATCCATAAAAAGTACTGTAGCCGGCATTAGCATAAACCAAATCGGGACTAAAAGTTACTTTATACTTTCGCATTCTGAAATTTCCATCCTCATCAATATTATCCTGCGGCGTAAAGAGATTTGAAATTTGCCTGACTGAATCCTGTGACTGAGTAATTCCAAAGATATATCGCGAATAATCTTTTTCAGCTTTGCTTAAAGTATCATTTGGATCAACAACATTTCCTGTAAAAATTGTGATGTTATCTTCAGCTTTAGCAGATGTATCTTTAATTGCTTCATCAACTACTAAAATTTGTCCATCGCCGTTCAATTCTTTCTTTCGCATCTTTTCAATAAATAATGTTGGCTTTAATGGCTTTAAATCAGTTTTGGGCTCAAACGGATTGTTCATTAAGAAGATATTAAAAACTGATTCATACAATGAAGAGAAAGCCATCTTTTTTGTATCGTAAGAAAGAGAGAGCTGATATAAACCTGTGAGTGAATTTGTAATTGGTTTTAAGTCGCTTTCTTCATCCGCAATTTTTATTGAGTTATCATCTCTTTCGAAATCATAAGTGTAAATGTTATTTATTCCATTGATATCAGAAATAAAAATTAGCTGCTTTCCATCTGCACTAATGTGAGGAGAAGTTTCATCGCTTTCCGGAAGATTTGTTATGCGCTCTACCTCTCTGTTGTTAAGCGAAATACGATAAATATCTTTTTGTTTATACTGACTCTTATAAATTGAAACTCCATCGAAAACCAAATCAGTTTTAAGATAATCACCACGATCTGATGAGAAGTAAATGTAATCATCATTATTTGACCATGAAGGATCGTAATCACCGAAAGAATCATTCGTCAGGTTTGATAAGGCCTGAGTTTCCAAGTCGAAAACATAAATATCAGATTGTTTTTTATCCTGACCAATGAAAGCTAATCTTGTTCCATCGTGTGACCAGATTACACTGTGAATTGCTTCAAGTTTTATAGGAAGAGATTTTCTTTCTTCGGTATTAACATCAATAATATAAATTATATCGTAGCCATTACTTTTTGCAGATAGTGCAATCTTATTTCCATCAGGTGACCAGGTTAAACCTGGGGTTAAAATATTCAATTCTTCAAAATCAGGTGTGCGATTTCCCTTCACAATACGTTTAATAATTTTTCCATCAATTGCATCCATTATAAAAACATCAAAATAAAAATTACGATTGGAGATAAAAGCTATTTTATCACCTTGTGGAGAAAGCGCTGGTGAAGTATTGAAAAACCCATCATCGTTTTTTGGATTGGTCAGCCGTTTTGCAAATTGTTCTGGATCTTCTCTTAAAGCAATATCAGGCCAGTAAGTTTTTTTAATTTCTTTTTTCCATCGTTCGCCAAGTTCCTTTAAATCAATTCCTAAAGTTTGCCTGATCGCTTCAGGAACATTTCCTACACCCTTAATTTTATTCATAAGTTCACCAATTTTCTGCCGACCATATTTATTAGCAATATAGTAGAAAACTGATTGTCCGCCGCGATAAGCAAAGTATCCATCAAGATTCATCATATCAGGAAGATTCTCGCTAATAGCTGCATCGCGTAAAAACATATCAGTGTCAACATCCCAACCTAAGGATTCATATTCTGCGATACCTTCGGAAAACCAAATCGGAAACTGAAGTGAGATATTGCTTGAAATAATATTTTGTATTGAGCCGCCATAATACATATCGTTCATCACAGCGTGAACTAATTCGTGATGAATCAGATGCCTGAACTGTTTATAAGAACCGGTAAACTGAATCACAACACGGTTTTTGAAAAGTTCGGTAAAGCCCTGAATGCCTTCGCTCAGATAGGTATCAGTAACATTAGTTTCCTGAAAATCATTTTGCGAGTTGTAAACAATAATGGTAATTCTATTATTGATTTTATACTTGAATGTGTTCTGAATAGAATTTAAAGCATCTTCAGCAGCTTGCGCAGTAAACTCAGTTAATGTTTCTCCACCTTCATTAAAATAAATATCGAAGTGATCTGTCTGGATGTAATACCAAACATAATCTTTATACTGAACTTTATTCTTTCCAAACTGAGCCATAGTTAATTGGAAAGGCAGTATCAGCATAACGAATGCAAATAATATCTTCTTCATAAACTTATTCCTTTTTATTCGACGATGAGAAAGTCTAGTTCAAGTCTTTCTTCATTTACTCTTACAAGTTTAACACTAACTTTATCACCAAGTCTATACATTTTTTTGGTTCTCTTTCCAACGATTGCATATCTCTTTTCATCATAAATATAGAAATCATCATCTAAAACACGAAGTCGAATCAATCCTTCGGCAAGAATATCTGTGATTTTTACAAAGATACCAAAGTGAACTACACCAGAAATAATTGCGTGGAATTCGTCTCCAACACGATTTGAAAGTAATTCCACCTGTTTAAGTTTAACCGAATATCGTTCTGCTTCCATTGCAGTGCGTTCACATGCGGAAATGTGTTCGCAAATTTCTTCTAACTCTTCCAGAGTGTAGCCGGGCAATTTTGGATTTTCAATATATTTGAATAAAAGCCGGTGAACCAGTAAATCGCTGTATCTTCTGATTGGTGAAGTGAAGTGAGTGTAATACTTAAATCCCAATCCATAATGACCAATATTTCTTGGTGAATAAAATGCTTTTGCCATCGAACGAATAGCAAGTTCGTTTATCAGAGGTTCTTCTTCTTTTCCTTTAACCTGATCAAGCAGCTTCTGAAATTCAGTTGATCTTTTTATTATATTCGGACCAACCTGGTATCCCAGTGATTTTACAAATCTTATAAACTCCATAATTTTTTCCTGATCAGGCAGATCGTGAACACGATACACAAATGGTTTGGCTTCACCATGCTTTGGCAATGCAATATGTTGAGCAACAATTTTATTAGCAAGAAGCATAAATTCTTCAATCAGCATATTGCTGTCTTTCATAGTTTTAATATATGCTTCAAGAGGTCTGCCTGTTTCATCAAGTTTGAATTTTACTTCAAGTGAATTGAAATCGAAACTTCCCTCTTTCATTCGTTTGTTTCGCAGTATTTTGGCAAGTTTATCAAGCTGAAGAATATCTTCAGCAAATTCACCTTTACCTGTTTCTATAATCTTTTGAACTTCATCATAGTTAAATCTTCTTTTTGAGTTGATGATTGTCTTCTTAATCTTATAATCCACAATTCTACCTCTTGGAGTCATTTCAACAATAACTGAATAAGTTAACCTGTCTTCATTCGGAACAAGTGAACAGATATTGTTGGAAAGATTTTCCGGCAGCATAGGAATAACTCTTCCAACTAGATAAACACTATTCCCTCTCAATTGAGCTTCCTCATCAAGATATGAATCATAATCAACATAATGAGAAACATCAGCTATATGAATACCAATAATAAAATTTCCTTTGTCATTTTTCTCAATTGAAAGTGCATCATCAAAATCTTTTGCATCTTCAGGATCAATTGTAATTACATTCTTTTCTCTGAAGTCAACTCTGCTTTTAATTTCTTCCGGAGAAATTTCTAATTTTATTTTATCAGCTTCATCAATAACATTAGCCGGGAATTTATATTTCAGATCAAATTCTTTTGCAATTGAAGTAACTTCAGTATCCAATGAACCGGGTTTTCCAAGAACTTCAATAATTTCTCCGATTGGATTTTGTGATTGTGATTCCCAAACCAAATTACCAACAACTACTTTGTCACCGACTTTAGCTGAATTTAATTTTTGTGGATCAACATAAATATCACGATGGATTGATTGTTCATCCGGAGTTATAAAGTAAAGTGATTTTTCTTTTTTCAGTGTACCGACATATTCACTTCTTTTTCTTTCAATTACATTTACAATCTGACCTTCAAGGTTTCTGCCTTTCTGTTTTGCAAAAAGAACAACTTCAACTTTATCACCATCGAATGCTGTTCCCAGGTTTCTGGCAGCAATAAAAATATCATTGAGTTTTTTATTGTCTGGGATTACAAATCCGTAACCACCTTCAGTTAACTGGAGTGTTCCTGTAATTTTATTTGTAGATGGCATTTGATTTAATTTAAATCTCTTACCTGTTCTGGTAAGAAATTTTTCATCGTAAAGTTTATTCAGAGCACTTTTTAATGCTTCATACTGATGATCCGAATTTGCATTTAAGCGTCTGGCAATATCTTTGGGTTTATAAGATCTGCCGGGATTTTTTTTGAAGAATGCTTTTAATTCTTTTTTCATTAGAACTCAAATAAATATTTTATACCAATCTCATTATAAAGTTCGGCGTTAACTACTGATTGACTTATAAATGACTCTTTTCTTTCAAGCTTCAGTAAGAATCTTTTTGTTATTGGCCAGTTTATTTTCACATTTGCTCTGCTCAAATCCTGAAAGACTTCTGTTGTTCCACCTATTTCGTATCTGAAATCTCCAACTCTGCCAATCAAACTGAATTTAGTTTCAGAACCAATTTGTCTTAATTGTATGCTTCTAACATAATCACCTACGAATTGATTCAATACTCCACCTAAAACTGAACCGGCAAGGTTTGTAGCAGTTGATGCAACCGCATCGCGTTCCTGAGTTGTGGCACCATCAGTAAACTTCCCGGCAATAATAAAGAACACAGCATCAGATGGAGTTTTAGTCGGATCGCGTTGATCTTTCTGAATGTTTTCCGTTCCGATATAAACTCCAATGTTTTCAGGATCTTTTACAAAATTCTGATTTAATTCGCTTAGCGGGCCTTTTAATTTTATCTTAACAGCAACTTCTTGCTCAGATGCTGTTCCCGTTTCAGTAAGCGGATAATAATAATCTTTATATGTTGCAGTAATATCAAGCAAAGGATTATTAATGTTTTCAAATCTTATATTTCCGGTTGCTTCAAATGTTTTGATGAAAGTAAGCTTTGAACCTTCGAGCAAATTAAACTGTCCGCTTGTTCTTTGCAGTCCATTAACTGAAGAGAGGATTACATTTCCAGTTAAAACTGCTGTTAAATCCTGATTGAGTTCTTTCGCCAGCATAAGAACCATTTTGGCTTCAGTATCGAGTTTAACATCAATTGTGTAGTTAAAAATTCTTTTACCATTAGAACCAATATTGGCAATTTCTCTTTTTTCAAATTCCATCAGCAAACTATCTAACTGAGTTTCAATAATACTCTTTGAAGAATCGTAGTTAATCCATTTATACTTAAAATCTGATGCGCCTGAGTAAGCTGATTTAGAGAGTGGAAAAACAAGGTCGGCAACTGTTACACTGATTGGCATATTCAGATTCATTTGTGTTGGATTCATTTTAAAAGTTACATCAGCTCGAGTAGTTATTGCCAAATCACCGTAAACGTCTGGATTTACTTCTTTAGAAATTTTATCAAGCAATTTTAAATCACCATTAAATGTAAAATCTGCAGTTGAGGGAGAAAATTTATTAAGAATAATATTTCCGCTGCCAGCAAGTGTTCCCCCATTCTTCGTTCCGATTTCATTGCTCAATGAAATAGACTCAAATGAAATTTCTTCATTATCCCAATAAATTTTTGAATCAAAATTATAAGTCAGATTATTGAACAGCGATTTAACCTTTGCAGAATTAAATGATAAATAACCAGTAACAATTGGATTATCAATTTCTCCTTCAATATAAATTTCTGTTTCCAGAATTCCGCTTTTAATTTCAAGAGTTGGAATAAGATTTCCGAGTGAAGCAAGATTGAAGTTATCAGATTCAACATGCAAATTCATTTCTTTTTGAGCTTGAGCTAAGCTATCCGTCTTTGTAAGATTTAATGGCAAGTATCCGGTGATGGAAAGCTCCGGCTCAGTAACACCTTCGGTTCTATCAACTATTCGAATGTCAGTATTGAGCAGATTATTACTATAATCAAACCTTGCAAGCAATGAACCAAACTTTTTTTCATTGATTACTATATCTTTCATCGAGGCATCAATATTAAAAACAGGATTAGAGATGTTGCCAGTTAGTTCTCCTAAAATATTAATATTTGAATGGATAGAATTATCAGGTGAAAGAGAAAGAAGCTTTTCACTTATCAGTTCACTGCTGATATCTTGAATTTTAAGATTCAGCTTACCATTATCGCTTTCGCCAAATTTTCCTTCTGCAATTATTTTTCCTCTTGCGGCATCAAGCACGAAATTACCAATTATAAAATCACCTTTCGAATAATATAAACTCAAATCATTTCTATTCTGAATCGGAATACCTTTATAAATAAGATTAAAGTCAGTAAATGTCAGCAGCAATGTATCAGCAAAAACTTTGCCTCGCGCATTCAGATTGTAGCTAAGATTATTCTGAATAAATCCGCCAGATGATATTTGAAGTACATCGTTTCTTAGTTCAGCGTTTAAACTGACTTTGTAAAAATTTGTGCCTGCATAAATTCTATCAGAATTAAATTTTAATTTTATTTCTGTAGAGTAAGTCGAATCAGTTTTTCTTTCGTTGAGCAAATTAATATCAAACTTAGATTCAGTAAGAAACACAAGACTATTGGCAGACAGAAGTTTCAAATATTTTAGATTAGAGTTGAGAATTAGTTCCAGACTATTTGATGTTGCTTCAATTTTGCCTGTAATTATGCCGCCTATTTCAATTTCATTACTGTTAATTTTCAGAGGAACAAATTCTTTGAAGTCAAGAAGGATATCAGCGTAAAAGATAGAATTAGTTATTGCGGGAACATTAGCTACAAACTTAGTATGTATTTCTTCTTCAATTCCTAAAACAGGGTTAAGTTTTTCTTTAATCTGATTAGTCATGATTTGAGATTCATTTGCGAAAGCTTTTGCAAGAGTCGTGATATAAAAATCTCCCTGCAGAGTAATATCTGCAATATCAGAAACAAGATTTATAACTTTAATTCCGTTTTCATTCCTTCGTACATCAAGAATTAGTCTGGTGCTATCAATTTCATATTCTGTAAAGAAAGATTTTTTAATATCCGTAACAAGGAATAAATCTATACTATCGGGATTAAAACCTCTTCCTTCTTCATCAAACTCTATATTAATTCTTGAATAAAAAGATTGATCATTTAAAAGCTTAGCAAGATTTAAATTAAAAATGTGTCCTTGAATTTTATGATAAGGATCATTCTGATTTATAAAATCAACTAATCCTTTTAGAGAAACATTAGCAGTATCAGAAAGTAAATTTAAATCGAACTGAATTCTGTTATCTTCTGCTGAAGTATTCATCTGAAAAGAGTTTATTTCAAGCTGACCGAAAGAAGAATTTAACGCATCGAATTCAACTATTGTATTCATTGTTGAAATATCAGTACCTTCACCAAAAATTTTTATTTTAGAATTAATTCTGCTTGGAATATCTGTGAATGCAGATAAATCTAAATTTTCAGTATAAAGTTCTGCATCATATTTCAAATTGTTGGAAGAAAAATCCAGATAAGATTTTCCTCTTAATTTTCCTTTTTGTGAATCCAAACTGAATGTTGATGTAAAGGATGAAGTAGAACCGATGTATCTTAATTCATTAAACTTAATGAGTCCAAAATCTCTGTAGTCCGGCATTTCGCTCATCTTAAGAATTTTTTTTATGTCAGGCGGGAAGATGTAAGAATTATCAAGCGAGGCCTCAATTCTTAAGCTATCAGGACCAAGAAGATTCTTCAGCTGAGCATTTGCCACAATTGAAGTTTGTCCTGTATAAAGTTCTAACTTTTTAACTTTTAAATCGTTCAAAGTTCCTGCGACACTTAATTTTCCATTGATATCTCCACCAAGAATTTCAAGGTCTGGAACGAAAGTAGCGATGGAATTAAAATTAAATTTTTTAATGTCGAGATCAATTCTCAGTAGAGCAACTTTTAAATCATCTTCAGAAAAATTTTCAAGAAAGTCTACATAAGTTATACCTGCAGATAAATTAATTTCAGTATCATCAGTTTCAATATTCAGATCGTCAATTCCTGCAGCATTGTTCGTAAGTAGAAATCTTCCCGAAAGATTTTTCAGATTAAAAAAAGTAAAATTTGGCTCGAAAGAAAATTTATCAATCTGAAGCTGATAATCATATTTATTCAAATCTGCAAAAGCTGAAAGAGCCAGGTTAAGATTTCGTACTCTTAAATCATCAAAATTCATTGAAGGGTAAGAAGCAGTGCTGCCGACATAACTAAATTTTTGAAAACTGAAATTGATGTTATTAAGTTCAAGAGATGCAAAAGTAATTGTAAAAGGAAATTCGGATTTGACTGTATCTTCAGGTTCTTCTGAAGTTGGGAAAATTTTAAGGAGATTTAATT
>JAIMAZ010000162.1 GCA_023511695.1 Ignavibacterium sp. | reverse complement strand
ATCTTTAACATCTTTATTACCGTAAGCCGGCATAATCATGTTTGGATATTTTTCTCTGTATTCCTGAAATCTCTTCTGACTCATAAATGAATTTGGATTTCTTAAATAGTTAATAAGATTATCACGACTCCAGAAATCTTTTAAGTTAATCAAAGCCGGTCCCATCGGTGTTCCTTCCAGATTAGCGCCGTGACAATTCAAACATCCGAAATTATTCATCAACTCTGCTCCGGAGAGATTTTCATTGCTTTCCTGTTGCATCATGCTTGTGCCCATTTGCGAAAAATCTTTTTCCGGTTCATTCGTCTTTGTTGCCTTTTGAATTAAGAAAAGAATTATGAATAAAAATAAAAAGGTTGCGACCCATATCTGTGGTTTTGTCATGTTTTTCCCTGTAATTAGTGAACGAACTATTCAATCTGAAATGATGCTGTTACAACTCCGACTATTTCTTTTTCGATTGAACTCAGATCGTTAATTCCATAGTCAGAAACAGCGTTTGAAAACTTTGGTGTAATTTGCAGAACACCCATTCTTGCGCTTCTCATTGGTCCCAAATCGCGGTCTGTAGCATCAGCAATTTTTTTAGCTCTTACCATTGCATCTTTGGCTGCCTCTGCCTGAATTTCAATTTTCAGATCAGCAATTTTTGTGTAATGATATTCCGGTGGTTCAACGCGAAAGTCAATTCCTTTTTCAATCAGCGATGCAATATCGAGTGATAATTCTTTTATCTTGTAAACATCTTCTGACTTTAATTCAATCCTCTGATTATAAACATAACCAATTATCTTACTTGTCTGATATCCATTCGGTCCAATTTCATAAACGGGATAACTATTGATTGTTGAGAATTCAATTTTATCTTTAGGGAAACCTTTCTGTTCAAGATAAGAAGTTATCATTGGCTTCTGACGATTCAATTCGCTGTAAGCAGAAGAAGCAGAAAGCGATTGAACGAAAATTGTTCCGCGAAGTATTCCTAAGTCAGAAACTATTTCTTTCTTTGCAGAACCAGTTACAGTAATTGTCTGATTCGATTTTTGATTTGATTTCCAGGCTGCAGTAAAAATTATTACTCCGATAATGAAGCTGATGCCTAAAACTCCAAAATCAATTGAAACTTTATTTTTATTTTCCATAGCTTTTAATGAATTATTCATTTATTATTTGTGTTGAAACATATCAAAAAAGGGAATTTTTAACAACATAAATCAGATTAAACAGGACGAATTTATGAGTAAAAAACCAAACAAACTGATCAATGAAAAAAGTCCGTATCTTCTTCAACATGCTTATAATCCCGTTGAATGGTTTCCCTGGTGTGATGAAGCTTTTGAGAAAGCAAAGAAAGAAGATAAACCGATTTTTCTTTCAATTGGATATTCAACCTGTCATTGGTGTCATGTAATGGAAAAAGAATCATTCGAGGATGAAGAAGTTGCAAAACTGATGAATGAAACTTTTGTCTCTATTAAAGTTGACAGAGAAGAAAGACCAGATATTGATGGAATTTATATGAGTGTTTGCCAGATGGTTACAGGAAGTGGCGGCTGGCCTTTAACAATTATAATGACACCTGATAAAAAACCATTTTTCGCCGGAACATATTTTCCTAAACGAGATCGTTTTGGTAGAATCGGAATGCTGGAGCTTATTCCCAAACTTAACGACATCTGGAAGAACAGAAGACAGGAAGTATTGAATTCTGCAGATGAGATTACTAATTCAATAAATAAAATTTCCTTTAAAAAATCTGATGAAGAAATTGATGAAAATATTCTTAACAAAGCTTTTGAGGAATTCTCGAGAAGATTTGATAAACAATTTGGCGGATTCGGTAATGCACCTAAATTTCCAACGCCGCATAATTTACTTTTTCTTTTAAGATATTTTCGGAGAACAAAGAATCCCCCTGCACTTGAAATGGTTGAAAAAACTTTGACTGAAATGAGAAAAGGCGGAATATATGATCATATCGGTTTTGGTTTTGCGCGCTACTCAACAGATAAGTATTGGCTTGTTCCTCATTTTGAAAAAATGTTGTATGATAATGCATTGCTTCTTATGGCTTTTACTGAAGCATTTCAGATTACTGGTAAATTTATCTTTAGAAAAACAGCCGAGGAAATTATTGAATATATTCTGCGCGATATGACTCATCCCGAAGGAGGTTTTTATTCTGCTGAAGATGCTGACAGCGAAGGCGAGGAAGGCAAATTTTATCTTTGGACCGAAGTAGAAGTGAGACAGCTTTTATCAGAAGATGAAGCAGATTTTATTATCTCTGTTTTCAATTTAGAACCGAATGGTAACTGGTATGATGAAGCAAGAGGAATAAGAACCGGAAATAATATTCTTCACCTGAAAAAAACATTCAAAGAACTTGCTGATGATTTTTCTATGGATGAAGAAAAGTTTTACGATAAATTAAATTCAATAAGAAAGAAAATGTTTGAATGGAGAGAGAAAAGAATTCATCCGCATAAAGACGATAAGATTCTAACTGATTGGAATTCACTTATGATTTCAGCTCTGGTAAGAGCATCTCTCGTTTTTGATAACAAAGATTATTTTCAAGCGGCACTATCAGCCGATTCATTTATAAAAAAATATCTGTTTGATTGGAAAAAACTCTTACATCGCTTCAGAGATGGTGAATCAGCTATTGATGCAAATCTTGATGATTATGCCTTTTATATTCAGGCACAGCTTGATTTGTTCGAGGCAACTTCAGATGCAAAGTTTCTTTCAACAGCAATTGAACTTGATAAATATCTCTATCAAAATTTTTGGGATGAAAACTTCGGTGGTTATTTCTTTACTTCAAAACAATCTGAAAAACTTATAGCCCGACAAAAAGAAATTTACGATGGTGCAATTCCATCCGGTAATTCAGTTCAGCTTCTGAATCTTATTCGATTAAATAAAATAACCAGCAATATCACCTATGATGAACTTGCAATAAAACAAGTTCACTCTTTTGCCGGTGAGATTAACCGAATGCCATCTGTATTTGCACAATTTCTCTGCGGAGTTGATTTCCTTTTCGGTCCTTCCATAGAAATCATTATAACTTCCAAAAGTAAATCACTTACAGAAAATGCGATGAAAGAAATTTCGAAAAGATATTTCCCTGCTAAAGTAATAATTCAATTGAATGAAAATAATTTATCTGAGCTGTCAGAAATTTTAAATTATCTGAATGATTATAAAGTAAATGATGAAGTGACTATCTATCTCTGCCAGAATTTTGTTTGCGAAAAGCCATTCAACAATGTAGTTGAATTAATAAAAAAAATTGAAGCCATATAATCAATTAGAAATCTTTGTGTAAATGGTTTAATTTTGCATAAGCTAAAATCAAAATACAGGAAGGCAAATTGATACCAGATAATAAATTTGTTCGTTCATTATTACAGAATGCTCAGCGAGGAAATTATACGGCGCTTGAGCAGCTTTTCAAAATGAACATAGGCAAGGTCTATGCAATTGTTTTGCGTATGACTGCGAATAAATCATTTGCATCCAAAATCACAATTGATACTTTTATTGAAGCGTGGAAAAAACTCAAAATAATTCGTGAAGATTCGCCATTTACCGGTTGGCTTATTGCAATAGCTGTTTATAAAACTCTCGATGTTTTTCGCAACAACAAAGAAGAGTTTGCAAAGAAACCAGACTTAACTGAAATTGAATCAAAAGACTCCTTTGAAAATGATATTTTCCGTTTGCCGCATCTCGAAAGATTAATTTTTGTGTTGAATAAAGTTGAGAAGTATTCTGTTGATGAAATTGCCGATATGATTTTAATGAAAAAAGACGATGTTGAGTTTCATCTTAATCTTGCGATAGAAAAACTTCACGAAAGATATCCGCTTTATAAGTTTGATAATTCTTTTCAGGAAAGAATATCCAAACTTCCGATCGAGATTCAGCCTGATAAATCAGTATCAGATGAGATTTTCAATTACATTTATGAAGAGCGAATGAAAGTTGCTGAAAAGGAAAAACCTGAAACTCCGCCGAAGGAAGAAGTAGAGGAAGCACCAAAGAAAGAAAAAAAGAAGAAAGAACCGAAGGAACAAAAGAAAAAAGTTCAAATGCCTGAGGTTTCAATTGATGTAAATACGAGTAACATTAAAAAGTATGTTATAATTGCCGGATCAATTCTAGTTGTTGCAGCGTTGGTTTTCTTCTGGCTAAACAGAGCTAAAGGTTGGAATGTTAATGTAACGATGGGAAGTGTTTTGATTGATAATAATGCGGTAAATTCCGAGACAGAGTTAGAACTCAACTCATTACTTTTAACTGATGAGAATTCCAGCGCAAGAATAATAATTCCACATGTTGGTGTTATTCAGGTTGAACCGAATTCATCACTTTCAAGAACAAGAAAAGATTTTGAAATTAAATTGAATAAAGGCAAGATTGTAAAAAAATCAGATGCGCAAACTGCAGAAGCAAAATTAACTGTCACTACTGACCTTGCTGATTTTAATGAAGAACTTTCAAGCGATTTCGAACTTTCAACTTCAGAAGACATTAATGAATTGTTTGTCTTTAAAGGAACAGTAAAAGTTGTTGTTAAAGGATTCGAAGCAGTTGTACCTGAAAATTTTGCTTGCAATGTTAAGAAAGGTAAGTATGCTGTTCCTTATAATCCTAATTCAGATCCACAAATAGTTAAACTAATAAAAGAATACAGCGGTCCGGCAGATCCGGATATGGTAGTTATTGTAAGTCTAGCACAAAAATCTGATGCACTTTCTTTGTGGCATATACTTCAATTATCGAGTGAAGAAAATCGTCCGATTGTATTTAAGAAATTAAATGAGCTCGTACCTCCTCCTGACTCAGTAACAGGAGAAGGTATTCAAAAGCTGAATAGGGAAATGCTTGATCATTGGCTGATAAAAATATTATCCGAAATTTAGCCGGAGTTATTTTTTCGGTTTAACATAATAGTGAGCGCTCTGTCCAAAGAAAACTTCTGCTGCATCCATAATTGTTTCAGATAAAGTCGGATGCGGATGAATTGTAAGTTTCAGGTCTGTTACATTAGCACCCATTTCTATTGCAAGAACGCCTTCTGAAATCAATTCGCCTGCATTAGGACCACAAATACCAATTCCGAGTAATCTTTGAGTATCCGGATCAACAATCAGTTTTGTAACACCATCGGTTCTATCCAATGTAATTGCTCTTCCGCTTGCAGCCCAAGGAAATTTTGCAACTTCGTATTTGATTCCTTGCTTCTTAGCTTCTTCTTCTGTTATTCCTGCCCACGCAACTTCCGGATCTGTAAACACAACTGCAGGAATAGCCATCGGTTCAAAAGCAACTTTGTGTCCGGCAATTGCTTCAACAGCTACTCTTCCTTCGTGAGAAGCTTTATGAGCAAGCATTGGTTCACCGGCAATATCACCTATTGCATAAATATTTGGATCAGTGGTTTGCATTTGCTTGTTAACTTTAATCCAACCTCTGTCGGTTGTAGTAACTTTTGTATTTTCCAATCCAAGTCCGCGTGTTTCAGGTTTTCTTCCAATAGACATCAGTACATAATCATAACTTTTTTCAACTATGTTTCCTTTCTCATCCTGAATCTTAACTTTAATTTGATTATCAACTTCTTTCATCTCAAGAACTTTGCTGTTTGTCATAACTTCAGCAAAATTTTCTTTAACTTTTTTAACAAGGAAGTTGACAAGATCTCTGTCGGCACCAGGTAATAAGCCGGGAAGCATTTCCACAACAGAAACCTGAGTACCGAGTGCCTGATAAACAGAACCTAACTCAAGTCCGATATAACCACCTCCAACGACTAAAAGTGATTTGGGAATTTCCGGTAAATCAAGTGCCGATGTTGAATTAAGTAATCTTTTAGACTGAATATTCAGTGATGGAATTGTTGCAATAACAGAACCGGTAGCAATTATAGCTTTGTCGAACTCGTGTTCAATAGTTTTTCCTTCTGCAGTTTCAATTTTAAGTTTAGATGAATTAATAAAACTTGCTCTGCCCTGAATAAAATTTACTTTTCTTTGCTTGGCTATCTGTCCGAGTCCGCTTGTAAGTTTATTTACTACATTGTTCTTAAAGTTTCTAAGTTTATCTAAATCAATTTTAGGTTGACCAAATTCAATTCCCCAATTCTTTGCCTGTTCAGCCTCGTGAATAAGTTTTGCAACATGCAATAAAGCTTTTGAGGGAATACAACCGCGATAGAGACAAACTCCACCGGGATTTTTGTCGAGGTCAACAAGAGTAACATTCATTCCAAGATCAGCGGCTAAAAAAGCTGCAACATAACCACCAGGTCCGCCGCCGATAACAGTAATATTAATATTTTTTGTTTCCAATTTTTTCACTCTGAATTATTGATTGACTATTAAGATTAAGAGTAAGAGTAAGATTAAGAGTAAGAAAAAGAGTAAGATTATGAGAATGTAAAAGTTTAGATTGCATCATAGGTTGAATCCTCTTCATAAACTCGGTCTGAATTACTTTTAATTAGACCAACCAGCATTGATACTATTTGTTCTAATATTTCTTTCCCTTCAGATAGTTCCGATGGAGATATTGATTTTCTGGTAAAAAGAATATCCAAACAAGCAGCTGCTTCGAAAGATGAACCAATAGAAACATCGAAATATCTGCAACGGTCTTTTTTAGAAAATTTACCGTTACCTTCAGCTATATTCAATACTATTGAATTAGATGCTCTCTCTAATTGATTTCGAATATCTAATAAATTAAGTCTAGAGATAATTTTAAATGTAAACTCATTAAATCTAAGAGCCATTTGATAGACTTTAAGTTTTTCGTGATCAAAATATACTTTATTATCATTGTTCATTATTTAACTCTTACTCTTTCTCCTACTCTTACTCTTAATCTTAATCTTACTCTTAATTTTACTCTATCATAAAATGATCTTTAATGGTTGTTCTAAAGCTTCAACAACAAATCTTAAAAATCTTATTGCATCAGCTCCGTCAATTATTCTATGATCGTAAGATAATGATAAAGGAAGCATTAGTCTTGGCTCAAAT
>JAIMAZ010000161.1 GCA_023511695.1 Ignavibacterium sp. | reverse complement strand
AGTCCAAGCGGAACAACATTGGCAGCACCGGTAATCAGTGTAAGTCCAAGTTCAATGCAGAAAGTACTGATGCCAAACACAACAGTAATAGATTCAGTAATGATATCGAATGTATCACCAACTGCATCAACATTAAATTTCACAGTAACACTTGATAACAACACATTTCCGAGTGAAGCAATAGAGATAAAATTAGTTCCCAAGAATCCGATTCAGTCAGAAGGGAATTCAGATGAATTGAAGAATCCGGAGAAAGAAAGAAAAGGAATGTCAATAGAGGGACAAGGAGGTCCTGATCTATTTGGATACAGATGGATAGACAGTGATGAACCAAATGGTCCGCAGTATGTATGGAATGACATCGTAGGAGCTCCAGGAGCAGTACAGGTAACTAACTTCACTCCAAATCTAGATGATGGCTACACAACAGTACCATTGGGAATGACATTTCCATTCTATGGAAACAATTATACGCAGGCATACTTAAGTACAAATGGATTCTTGAGTTTCACAGCATTAACCAGTAGTCACTTCACCAATGGAACAATACCGAACACAGCATTGCCAAATAACATAATAGCGCCATTCTGGGATGATTTGGATGGAAGAACACAGGGCACAGTACATTATCTACAGGAGCCGGGTAAATTCACAATACAGTTTACGAATTGGCAGAAATACAGCGGAACAGGTTCGTTAACATTCCAGGTAGTGTTGTACTCAAGTGGAAAGATAATGTTCTACTACAACAATATGAATGCAACACTGAATTCAGCCACAGTAGGCATAGAGAACAGCACAGGAACGGATGGATTACAGATAGCATATAATGCGAACTATGTACACAATACGATGGCAGTGAAGATAGAAGCAGCACCTGAGTGGTTGATAAACAACATATTCAGTGGAATGGTGTACAATGGAAACAGTATGGCAGTGCAGTTAACATTCAAGACAGAGGATTATCCATTGGGGTCATATTCAATGGATATGATAATCAACAGCAATGATCCATTGACACCGAGTGTAACGGTACCAGTACAGATGGAGATAGTGATACCAGTAGAGTTGTCATCATTTACAGCAAAGACAGACAGAGATAATGTAATAATCGAATGGCAGACAGCCACAGAGACAAACAATCAGGGATTTGAGGTACAGAGGAAGCAGAAAGGCAGTGAGAGTTGGCAGTCAGCGGGATATGTAAGTGGTAAGGGAACAACGACAGAGAGACAGAGTTATCAGTATGTAGATAAGCAGATGAAGGCGGGTAAATATGTATACAGGTTAAAGCAGATAGACTTAGATGGAACGATAGAATACAGTCAGGAGATAGAGGTAGAAGTATCAGTACCGGAAGAATATGTCTTATATCAGAATTATCCGAATCCATTCAATCCAGCGACGACGATAGAGTTCAGTTTACCGGAGAAGAGTGAGGTGGTGTTGAGTATATATAATTCGTTGGGAGAGAAGGTAAGAGAGATATTAAATGGCAGTATGGAAGCAGGATATCAGAGAGTAGTATTTGATGCTAGAGAATTGCCATCAGGGACATATGTATATCAGATAAATGCAAAGGGAAGCACAAAGTCATTCATACAATCGAAGAAGATGGCTTTGGTTAAGTAAGCAGCTTAAAATGCTGATTTTCTTACGAGCCGCTTTTGAGCGGCTCTTTTTATTTATGGATTTCAAATTATCATTGAGTAATTTTGAATGTTAAATTTCTTCATTTATGTAATATATGTTTAACCTCTCAAATAATTCTCTTCAGATTAAAGGAGTATAATTATGGAATTCCTAAAAAAACTTGGTATTAAAGAAAAAAACTTCGGATCCTCAACAGGATTAAAATGGAATGAAACCACTTCCGAAGGTGAACTGAAAATTTTTTCTCCGGCAACTGGTGAATACATCGCTTCAGTTTATCAGGCTTCGGATTCAGATTATGAAAATGTTATCAAAACTGCCGAAGAAGCTTTCAAATATTGGAGAAAAGTTCCCGCTCCAAAACGAGGTGAAATAGTCAGACAAATTGGTGATAAACTTAGAAAGTATAAACAAGATTTAGGTCAGCTTGTATCTTTTGAAATGGGAAAATCTTTACAGGAAGGTTTGGGTGAAGTTCAGGAGATGATTGATATATGTGATTTCGCAGTTGGTCAGTCGCGACAGCTTTACGGTTTTACTATGCATTCAGAAAGACCAAATCACAGAATGTACGATCAATATCATCCACTTGGAATAGTTTGTACAATATCTGCTTTTAATTTTCCTGTTGCAGTATGGAGTTGGAATGCAATGCTTGCTGCAGTTTGTGGTGATGTTAATTTGTGGAAGCCGGCTTCAAAAGTTCCTTTAAGCGCAATTGCCTGTCAGAATATCGTTCAGGAAGTAATCAAAGAAAATAATTTACCTGAGGGAATTTTTAATCTTGTAATTGGTAAGGGTTCTACAATCGGAGAAAAAATTCTTAATGATAAAAGAATTCCTTTGGTTTCAGTGACTGGTTCTACCTCAGTTGGGCGACATGCAGCAGAAGTAATAGCAAAAAGATTCGGAAGAGCAATTCTTGAACTTGGAGGAAACAATGCAATCATAATTACACCAGAAGCTGATCTGAAACTTGCAATTCCGGCTGTAGTATTTGGTGCTGTAGGAACTGCTGGACAAAGATGTACAACCACAAGAAGATTAATTATCCACGAATCAATTTATGAGCAGGTTAAAGAATCATTAGTTAAAGCTTATAAGAGTTTGAAAATCGGAAATCCGCTCGATCCCAAAAACCATGTTGGACCTTTGATTGATAAAAATGCTGTCGAAGATTTTAAGAAAGCATTAGTTCGCGTAGTTCAGGAGGGTGGAAAAATTATTTTTGGCGGTGAAGTATTGGAAGGTGAACAATACAAATCAGGTTTATATGTTGTTCCTGCATTAGTAGAAGCCGAAAACCATTACACAATTGTTCAGGAAGAAACTTTCGCTCCAATTCTTTACCTGATTAAATACAAAGGTGATGTAAGAAATGCAATCGAATTGCAAAACTCTGTCGTTCAAGGCTTATCATCATCAATCTTTACTAATAATTTAAGAGAAGCAGAAATTTTCTTATCGGCTGAAGGTTCTGATTGTGGAATTGCCAATGTAAATATAGGAACTTCAGGAGCAGAAATCGGAGGTGCATTTGGCGGTGAGAAAGAAACAGGCGGTGGAAGAGAATCAGGTTCAGATGCCTGGAAAGCTTATATGCGTCGTCAAACTAACACAATAAATTATGGCACTGACTTACCACTTGCTCAAGGCATCAAGTTCGAGATTTAACTAACCTTTGATGGAGGTAAAAGAAAATTTTACCTCCATTCTTTTTTACATTCACGGAAATTTTTCTTCTCATCTGCCTCTAACTTTTACATGAAATTTTTTCATAATCCTTTAATTCTTTCAATAATTATAATTTAAGTTGGAAAAGTTTACTTGCCATAAAATTGATTAAGTAATAATCCATTTGGTTCGATATTTGAAATTTTGGCAAACAAATAAATAAATACAGTTGCTGAAATGAATATTGACATAAAAAAACTTACATCCTGTGGCTCTGATTGGGAGATTAACAGATATACTTTTCTTAATACTCTCAAACAGTGGCAAACTTTGTTGAAAAAAAATCAACTTTATCCGGTTCTGGATTATTCGCTTAATCTGAATCAAAAATTTCAGGAGTTACTCGCTGAAAATATTCAATCAAAAGATTGGCTTGATAAAGAAGTTAACGGCACTATGGTTAATGAGAGAATGGTTATGCTTGATAAAGCTCATAAGATTAGTTATCAGTTAAATAAATTGATTGACTTTGTGAGCTGGGCTTTAAATATGAATAATCAGATTTTGACAGAATGTTTTGCACTTAAGGAATTTGTTTATGAAAATATTCAGATAAATTGTTTGAGTGAGTTTGATAAATTCAAAGGCAAAGGATATTTGATTGCGCCGGATAACGAGAAGAAACTAGTTAAGATTTATCTTTATGAACTTACAATTAATTGGGAAGCTGAAGCACCAAAAGAAACACTGGAATTAAATTTACTTCGTTCAATACCTATGGAATTGCTTCAGGAAAGTGCTGAAGAACTTATTGCTAAGTTCGTAAAGTATTCACAAAGTATTTACGACCCGATGATTTTTAAAATTGAAACTGATCTTGATTTTGCCTTTAATGAAACTTTGCTCCCAATTATTAAAGAGAAATTATTGGAAAAAATAAATCTCAACTCATTTTACTGTTAACCAATAGTTAACATTATATAATCAGATAAGATTTTTGCTGATTCATTCAGAATGTAATCAGTGTTATCGAGCTTATCATCCGGTATTTCACCTTTATCCAGAAGTTTTAATCCTTTCTTCTTTCTTAATTCATTCTCACGCTGAAACTTTCTTTCCTCATCTGCTTCTTTTTGTTTTCTTCGCACTTCTTCATTAAGTGAAACCATTGTCTGATTCCTTGATTCCCGATACTCTTTTATCTGATCAATTAAATGTTGAAAGTCAGGATCATTTCCAGTTCGCTGATTATGTCTTTTAATTAATTCAGGAACAAATTTTTGAATATCACCATACTGCTCGTAGTTCAATTTATTTATTTCATCAAAAGGTAATGCAGATTGTTCTGAGCTTTCTCCGAATTCTTCAGGAAGAAAATAAGAGGGAAGTTCAATATCCGGTTTAACACCCAAGCGTTGTGTTGATTTACCATTGATACGATAAAACTTTGCAACGGTTAATTTAACTTGTCCAAGCCGCATATTTTTTCTGTTGGTGAACATATTCAAGTCAATAAGATTCTGAACAGTGCCTTTGCCATAAGTATTTTCTCCAATGATAATACCTCTTCCATAATCCTGAATTGCAGCAGCAAAAATTTCTGAAGCAGATGCACTGAATCTGTTTACCATCACAGCAAGAGGTCCATTATAAACTACAGAAGGATCAGGATCTTTATTCACTTCAACATTATTTGATGAATTCCTTACTTGCACAACAGGACCTTCCTTAATAAAAAGACCGGTTAATTCAACAGCTTCTGTAAGAGATCCGCCGCCGTCATTTCTTAAATCAATTATCAATCCGTCAATATTCTTCTGCTGAAGTTCGGAAATTAATTTTCTAACATCTTTAGTAGTGCTTTTACCTTCTTCACCGCTTCTTTGTGCTTCAAAATCAGAATAAAATTTGGGAATGTTAATCACTCCTATCTTGAAATTCTTTCCATTGTTTTGAATTTCGAGCAAGCTGCTTTTTGCTGCCTGATCTTCAAGTTTTACTTTATCTCTTACTAATTTAACTTCTTTAGGTTTTGCATTCAGATCGGAACCAGCGGGAAGAATTAATAATCTCACAACAGTTCCTTTTTCACCACGAATTAATTTTACCACATCATTAACACGCCAACCAATAACATCTTCAAATTCACCATCTTCTCCCTGAGCAACTCCAATTATTTTGTCATCAGCTTTAAGTTGTTTGCTTTTGTCTGCAGGACCGCCGGGAATTACTTCCACAATCTTTGTAAAATCATCTTCTACCTGAAGCCTTGCACCTATTCCTTCGAGAGACAAACTCATATCAATCTTAAAATTGTCTGATGTGATTGGAGAAAAATAATTTGTATGTGGATCAATTGTCTCGGCAAATGCATTCATTGCAAGCTGGAAAACATCTTCAGAATTATACTGGAAAAGATACTTCGTGATATTCTTGTATCTCTTTTGAATTGTGCTTTTTATGAAATCCCAATCTTTACCGTTTAGTTTGTAAAGAAGAGCATCATTCTTAATTCTTTTTCTCCAGTCATCATTTAATTCACTTTTATCTTTAGCCCAATCAACTGAATCTCTTTTAATAATATAATACTCATCTGAAGTGAAATCGAATTCATTTTCAAGTAACTCGTTAATATAATCCATTCTTTCAGCAACACGCTTCAGATAAACATTAAATACATCAAAGAAAAATTGGATATTACTGTTTGCAAGAAAATCATCTAGCTCAAACTTGTATTTACTGAATTCATTTATGTCTGATTTAAGAAAATAATTCTTTCCGCCATCAAGTTGATTCAGATATCTGTTGAAAATCAATGCTGATAAAGAATCATTCAACGGAACACGATTATAGTGATATCTAGTCAAAACTGTGGTAACAAGCTGCGACTCGATGGAGTGTTTAGAATCCGGACTAATTGTTTTTAGTGTATCTGGTAGGGAAATGTAGTTTAATTCCGGAGTTGCTGATTCTGCAACAAAGAAAAATGCAATCACAATAAGTGATAGAATGACGATTGATTTCTTCACGATTATTCCAAATTTGTGTTTAGACATTTAGATTAAATTATTTATTTGAAGTTCCTACTAAAATATTTGCTCTTTGTTATAATAAATGTAATTATCCATACAATTCAACATAATAATTAAAGAAAATGTGTTTAGTATCAAAAAATTATCATTACGAAAGTATAAATTATTTATAATTTTAGAGTGAGAAAATTTGAGGAATAAATATGGTTAAGTCTAAAGAAATATTAAAAAGGAAATCTAAAGAAACAGATCCTTTAAGTGCTTCGGTTGAAGATATTATCGCTGACATTGAAGATGAAATACTTAATAAACACGAAGTTGAAGTCATAGAAAAAGATGGTAAAAAAATTTTAGTGTTCAATGATCCGCTTTTCTCAAGAGAACCAAGAAGCATTGTGAACTATTCTATCTTCAGAGGCAAATGGGAATTTGAGCTTCTTGAAGATATCGATGAAACAGACCCTGATAAATGTGCTGTTGAATTTACTCCGTTAAATGACAGAGCAAAACTTATCATTGCTTTCAAATCTGTTAAAGACAGAGTTGAGTTTATGAATTCAATTTATGCAAGTCAAGAAATTAAACAGGTTGGCAGCGGAATGAGTCTTGAAAAAATAGCAAATTCAAAAATTATGAAAACTACCGGTGGACTCTTAGGGCTGACAGTTGCAGGTTATGGTCTTTATAAATTTTTAAGAAGAAAAAAAGATGAAGCTTAATTATTTAAGCTTCATCGCTATATCAAAAACCTGATCAGCAT
>JAIMAZ010000160.1 GCA_023511695.1 Ignavibacterium sp. | reverse complement strand
AAAATAATTTTTCAAATGTATAGCAATTACAGATTGAATATTAATCAAATATTATTTTGATTACGAAAAAGTCCGGATGAGAAAATCCTTTCTAAAAAATCTTTCACTCCAACCACTTACCAAACAGTCCTAGATACAAAAATCTGTAAATATCAGTATTATCAATTTTCCCATTCATTTTTTCTGAATGTAAACCGTGGGCACGAGCAACAACGCCGCCAGTAACATCTCCATAGCAGCTCCAGCTTATCCCAAGCGGGAAACGATTTCCATTTTTATCAGGTGCAGAAATAAATGGAAGTGTTCCGGTACCTTCTCTTCCATCAATAGGTGAACCATTAGCATCTCTTTCGGGCAGAGGATTATTCTCAGTCAGATTATCTATTTCATATCCAACAACTTCAAGTCCGCCCGCTTCACTGTCTGAAGCTGTTACAAGGAGCGTATTCGGATTTTGTTCAATAAACTTTAGAGCAAAACCAATTGCTTCATCTGCATTACTTAATGCTTCAAGTTTTCCGTTAGCATTATTTCTGTTACCGAAGTTATCCGTTCCTTCCTCTTCAACCACAAGAAAAAATTGTCCTTTACGCGATAAAAACTCGAGAGCAAACTTAGTCATCTCTGCAACTGTTGGTGCAGCAGGATTAAAATTAGGCAATCCTTTCTCTTTAAGTTCTTCTTCTGTTCGGTCGTTAAATGTACTTCTTGCTGCAAAAATGCCGAGAATCTTTTTTTCATCGGAAGATGTATTAAATAGTTCTTCTTTTGTGTAAACGATTTTATACCCATTTGACTCAGCCCAATCAACAAGATTTAAACCATCGGTTCTTCTCCCGTTTTGTGAGTGCCGACCTTTTGTTCCTTCCGGTAAAAGAAAATCTTCTCCACCACAAAAAATTAAATCTACTCCGGATTGAATTACATCTTTAGCAATTTCATTGTAATTAGCTCTTTTAGAATTGCTAGAAACAAACACTGCAGTACCTGGCTCTTCAATCGAACCGGAATTAATTAGACCTGTATAAATTCCTTGTTGCATCGCTTCTTTCATGATGCTGAGTCTTTTTCCCGAGCGGGAAACAGGAACTTCATTATCAATCTTGCCGAAATCATCAACATCAGCTTTAACTCCATAAGCATGAATAGTAGCCCCAGCGTTTGAAGATGCAGTAACACGATTTCTTATATGTCCCTGGTATAATCCAATCGATTTCATCTTATCCCAATTTAGTTCACCATCCGGACCAACTTTCAAAATTCTTAAAGCATTCCAATCTGCCAATCCGGTTCCATCCGGATGAATAAAGATTACATTGCCTTTTGTTGTATCAATTTGACAAAAACTTATTGAAAAAAATATTAGTACTAATAATGAGATTTTCTGTAACATTTTCACTCCATACAAAGAAATTTTTGAAATAATTTCTTCCTAAATATAAATTATTAAATATTAAGCTGTTGTTAAGTTTTTTTTGTATTCAATTAATGTGGAATTAAATTTGTGCCGCTGTTTTTATGAGTAAACATATTCAGGAGTTTTTGAATAATGGCTAAAAAAAATAACGGAACTTCTATCGGCAACTCAATATTCTTTACAGATAAAGAAGATCCGGAAATTTTTTCTGTTTCGAATCAATTTGCCGAGCATTTAGAATTTACACTTGTTAAGGATAGAATAACTGTTACAAAAGATGATGCTTATTACGCTCTTTCGCTTGCTGTTCGCGATAGATTGGTAAGAAGATGGCTTCGTACTCAAAGAGAATATCATATTAAAGATACCAAAAGAGTCTACTACCTTTCACTCGAATATCTGATGGGAAGGCTTCTTGGTAATGCCCTAATCAATCTTGATTATTATGAAGAATGTCGTGAACTTCTGAAAAAAGATGGTTACAATCTCGAAGAGATTAAAGAATACGAACACGATATGGGTTTAGGTAACGGCGGTTTGGGAAGATTAGCTGCCTGTTATCTTGATTCGATGGCAACTTTGCAGCTTCCGGCATTCGGTTACGGAATCCGATACGAGTACGGAATATTTGCGCAGGAAATAGAAAATGGTTATCAGGTTGAATATGCCGACTACTGGTTGAAAAACGGAAATCCTTGGGATATTCTGAGAAGGTCTCTTCAATATCGTGTTAAATTCTATGGCAGAGTTGAAAAGAAAGTTTATCCTGACGGAACTTATTATTTTGATTGGGTTGATACGGATGATGTTCTTGCTGTTGCTTACGATGTTCCTATTCCCGGTTATAAAGTTAAGAATGTAAATAATCTTCGTCTATGGCAGGCAAAAGCGGTTTCGGATTTTGAATTTTCTGATTTCAACAGAGGCAATTATGTGGAAGCAGTTGCTAAGAAAAATGAATCTGAAACTATCTCAAAAGTTCTTTATCCAAACGATACTTATGTTGAAGGAAAATTCTTAAGATTAAAGCAGCAGTATTTCTTCGTGTCTGCAACTTTGCAGGATATTATCCGCAAGTTCAAAATAAATCACGATAGCTTTGAAGAATTTCCTGATAAAGTATGTATTCAATTAAATGATACACATCCTGTTGTAGCAATTCCTGAGCTGATGAGAATTCTTATTGACCAGGAAAGAATGGGATGGGAAAAGGCGTGGGATATTACAACAAGAACCTTTGCCTACACTAATCACACAGTTGTTCCTGAAGCACTTGAAGAATGGAATGAATCAATATTCGGTGAGCTGCTGCCTCGTCATCTTCAAATAGTTTATGAAATCAACAGAAGATTTCTGGAAGATGTGAAGAAGAATTACACATCTGATGAAAAAATATTAGAGAAACTTTCAATCATTTCTTCTGGTCCGGAAAAAAGAGTTCGAATGGCAAATCTGGCTATTGTCGGAACTTTTGCAGTCAATGGTGTTGCTGAACTTCATACACATATTCTTAAGACGAGAATATTTCCTGACTTTCATAAAATTTATCCTAAGAAATTTTTATGTGTCACAAATGGAATAACACCAAGAAGATGGATTCGCGCTGCTAATCCGGAATTATCAAAACTTATTACTTCAAAAATTGGTGAAGATTGGGTTAGAGATTTATCTCAGTTGAAAAAGCTTGAGCAATTTGTTAACGATGCTTCGTTCAGAAAAAAATGGCGTGAAGTTAAAATGTATAATAGAAGAATACTTATCGATTATATTAAAGATGAAAACAATATTGATGTTAATCCCGACTCAATTTTTGATGTACAGGTAAAAAGATTTCACGAATACAAAAGACAATTGCTTAATGTTCTGCATGTAATTACTCTCTACAACAGGATTAAAGATAACCCAAAACTAAAAATGGTTCCGCGCACAGTAATTTTCGGTGGTAAAGCTGCACCAGCTTATTACGCTGCTAAAATGGTAATCAAACTGATTAACTCAGTTGCTGATGTTGTAAATAATGATCCTGATGTTGGTGATAAACTTAAAGTAGTTTTCCTTAAAAATTATTCAGTTACTCTTGCTGAGAAAATTATTCCTGCTTCAGATTTATCGGAACAAATTTCTGTTGCAGGACTAGAAGCTTCCGGAACAGGCAATATGAAATTTGCTGCAAACGGTGCTTTAACAATCGGAACGATGGATGGTGCTAACATTGAAATTCTCGAAGAAGTGGGAAAAGAAAATATTTTTATTTTCGGATTGCTTGCTGAAGAAGTTGTTGAACTGAAAGCCAAAGGATATAATCCAAGAAAGTATTATGAAAGCAATCCATCATTAAAGAGAGTAATTGATATGATTGCTTCTAATTATTTTAATCCGAAAGAGCCGGGAATTTTTAATGATATGATAAATGGATTGATGAATGTTGATTACTATTGTGTCTTCGCTGACTATCAGGCATACATTGATACTCAGGATCGAGTAGCAAAAGAATTTTTAGATCAGGAAGAATGGACAAAAAAATCAATTTATAATGTTGCGCGGATTGGAAAATTCTCAAGTGACAGAGCTGTTAGTGAATACGCAAAGAAAATATGGAATGTTAAACCTGTAAAACTCAATAACGGAAATTCAAATCACGATTAAACAGAAAGGGCAAAACATTTTTGATGGCCTACGAAATTAATCCTAAAGTTAAAATCGGACATATTCATCTCACCGTTTCAAACTTAGATAAAGCTTTATCATTTTACAGAGACCTACTTGGATTTCAGGTAACCGCAAGATTTGGTTCATCTGCTATATTTCTTTCATCAGGCGGATATCATCATCACATAGCATTGAATACCTGGGCAGGTGAAGGTGCACCAAATCCACCTAAAGGAACAACTGGTTTATACCATTTTGCAATTTTATATCCAAGCCGTCAGGAACTTGCAAAAGCATTTAAAAGAATCTGGGAAGAAAAATATCCAATTGAAGGAGCTTCTGATCACGGAGTATCTGAATCTATTTACCTCAGAGATCCTGACGGAAATGGTGTTGAATTATATGCAGACAGACCTTTTGAACTATGGCCAAGAGATGAAGATGGAAATGTTCTTATGATTACTAAAGCTCTTGATTTACCAAGTTTACTAACAGAATTGGAATAATAAAATGTTAAGCGTACTAAGAAAATTTTTATTTGAAGAAGATGATCAAACATCTTACAGTGAAGTACAACATAACAAAGATGTTGATAAAAAACTTCAGGTAGCTGCTTGTGCTTTATTCATTGAGCTTGCAAAAGCTGATGGAAAGTTCACTGATGAAGAAAGGAACTTTGTTATCAATCATATGAAGAAGTGCTTTAATATTGATGAAGAATATGCTAAAGAGTTGATGGAACTTGCTGAGAAAAGAGTTATAGAAAGTGTTAGTATTTATGAATTTACCGGAGAAATAAATGAGTACTTCACTCAGGAACAAAAAGAGAAATTGATTGAGAATTTATGGCGATTAGTTTTTACAGATGAAAAAATGCACGCTTATGAAGATCATCTTATGAAAAAAGTTAGTCTTACTTTGAATATTGAACATAAGAAACTGATAGAGAAGAAATTGTTTGTAAAATCTGAGCTGGGTTTGAATTAAAAGCTCGTCACCCCAGGTATGTTAGAAAAAGTGCCGCGCATCAAAACACTTATTTCTATCTGCCCGGAGTGACTAAAATTATTTTTTCAATTCAGATTCAATCAATGAAACTATTTTTTCGCTGGTTGGTTCAACAGAGCTTGGAAATCTTGCAATAATTTTTCCATTCTTTCCTACTAAAAACTTTTCGAAATTCCATTTGATATCACCTTTACCAGTAACGGGATTGTCAGTCAAAATTGAATAGAGTGGAGATTGATTTTTCCCATTAACATCAATTTTGTCGAATAATCTGAATGTTACATTAAACTTTGATGAACAGAAGTTTTTTATTTCCTCGTTTGTTCCCGGCTCCTGATTACCAAATTGATTACAAGGGAAAGCAAGAATTTCAAATCCTTTATATTTATAATTCTCATATAAATCCTGCAATCCAGAATACTGTTTTGTGTAACCACAATAGCTGGCAACATTTACTATTAGCAAAACTTTATTTTTATAATCTGACAAGCTTAATTCTTTGCCGTCAATATCTTTTACTTTAATAGAAGAAATATTGTCCTTCACTTTTTCTCCTTTTTGATTTTGTGAATATGACTGAGTTGTAAAAACTATCAATAGAACAAATAAAAATGTGATGTTTTTCATAGTGCTCTTTCTTTTTATCTATAAACGAAATGAAAATTAAATTAGTTCAATTTGATCAGTCAGCTTTTAAACTTCGATAATAATCCATAACCAGGCAAGAAGAGGTAAAATACCCAGCTTGCTTTCTGATTTTTGAAATTCTAACTCCTGCAAATTGACCAAGAAAATAAGCCGCAACAATTATTAGATAGGTATAGAACGCAAAACCAATCTCTGAGTAAATTCTTAGAAAAACCACAAAGGGAACAGGAATATGAATAGCAAGTATCCATTGAAGAGATTTCTTCCGAACATTAGAACGCCAGTATCCGAATGGTATATTTATTAAAAATGTAGCAAGCGTTACAAGAATTAAATTCATACTTTATAATTTTTTTGTTCGGCGAACATAAAAAGAGATAGATATGTTTTACAAGTGATTTTTAGCAGACGAAAAACAGTTTTTCCTCCAATTTGTTAAAAGCATACGATGAAGATTAAATAATTGAGCAGCATTATTCCTTAAGCTGAAATCTGCATTACACAGAGGTTTAATGTTTTGGAAGCTCTGATACATCAACTTTAATTACTTCATTTATTTGTTTTCCAAGAAATAACTCCGCTACTTCTTTAAATGTTGTTGGAAGATCACTAACATAAAAAGATGCATTTCCCGGAATAGCAGAATTCGTCTCTAATCCGATTCTATGCAATTCACTTCTCACCACTTCTGATGAAGCAATTCCTGAATCAATTAACTTAACATTTTTACCAATTACATCCTGAATTACATCAGCCAGGATTGGATAATGAGTACAGCCAAGTACAAGTGTATCAATTGATTTTTCTCTTAGTTCTTTAAGATACTCTTCTGCAATTTCGTAAGTAGCTTTATGATGTGTCCAACCTTCTTCTGCTAATGGTACAAACAGTGGACAAGCTTTTTCAAACACTTCAATCTCGGAATTAATTTCTTTAATTGCTTTTGAATAAGCTTTGTTTGAGATTGTAGCACGTGTTCCGATTACACCAATTTTATTGTTTCTTGTTTCATCAATCGCCATTTGAGCGCCGGGCACAATCATTCCGATTATTGGTACATCAAAATTTTTCCTTAGTTCATTTAGCGCAATTGACGATGCAGTATTACAAGCCACAACAACTGCTTTAACACCTTTTTGAAGCAGAAATTTAGTGTTCTGAATTGAATATTCAATTACAGTTTCATTCGATTTTGAACCATAAGGCACCCTTGCTGTATCACCGAAGTAAACAATGCTTTCTTTTGGTAAAACCGACATCAATCTTTTTACTACTGTTAGTCCACCAATACCGGAATCAAAGACTCCGATTGGTTTCTCCTTTTCCATGAAATTCAATTTAATACCTGTAAAAGTTTAGAATAAAATCGTGGCAAATTTAGTGAAAGAAATTTATAAATTATTCAGAAGTCTATGAT
>JAIMAZ010000159.1 GCA_023511695.1 Ignavibacterium sp. | reverse complement strand
ACTCTTTGAAGAAGCTATGGTTAAAATTTATTATTAGTCCTTTTGCAAAAAATCTTATCTGGCACGCTACTTCATTGCAGGAAGAAGAGATGATAAAAAAGGTTTATGCCAAAGCAAATATTTGGATAATACCAAACGGGATTGATATTGATAAGTTCAAAGACAATGAACACAAAAAAGATAAATTGTTTTATAAAAAATATTCAGATAAAGTTAATGAAAATTTTAAGATAATTATTTCAATGGGCCGGCTGCAGAAAGTTAAAGGATTTGACATTCTTATAAACGCAATTAGCATAGCGCAGAGAGAAGATACAGTATTATTTATTGCGGGAAAGGATTTTGGCGAAAGAAAGAATCTTGAAAAGCTTATTGATAAATTAGGATTGAGAGAAAATGTTTTTTTTATCGGGAGGATTGAAGGATTGGAAAAGGTTGAATTTTTAAGAAATGCAGATCTGTTTGCTTTGGCTTCTTATCACGAAAATTTTGGGATGGTTTATGCTGAAGCACTTGCAGCAGGAACGCCGGTTATCGCAAGCACAAATACTCCCTGGCAGGATATTGAAAAATATAACTGCGGTAAGTGGATTGAAAATACACCTGAAAAATTTTCAAAAGCTATAATTGAGATATTGAATTCTGATTCTATTCAGATGGGCAATAATGGAAGAGAATATGTTGAAGAGAAATTTAGCTGGGATAAAATTGCAGTAGATTTTAAAAAGAAAATAGAAACAATTATATCATCCTCTAAATTAAAATGTTAATGCTACCAATCACTGCTATAGTAATGACCTTAAATGAGAATCTAAACTTAGAAGAATGTTTAACTTCAATTAAAGATTATGTTGATGATATAATAATTGTTGATTGCTTCTCATCAGATAACACAATAGAAATTGCGAAGAAGTACACAAATAAAATTTATCAGAATAAATGGATTAACTATTCAAAGCAGTATTTATGGGCAATTGCTAACACAGATATTAAAAATGAATGGATTTTAAGAATAGATGCAGATGAACGATGGACTAAAGAAGGATTTGAGGAGCTAAGACAAATTATAGAGCAAAATAGAGCTGATGCTGTTTATGTAAAGATGAAAATATTTTTTATGGGTCGCTGGATAAAACACGGAGGTTTTTACCCAAATTATTTTTTAAGAGTTTATAAAAAATCCAAAGGAAAAATGGAGGACCGCTGGATGGATGAACACATCAAAGTAGCCGGTAAAACCATTATAAGTAATATTGATGTGATTGAATCCAATTATGACAGGCAGAAAAATATTTCATTGTGGACAGATAAGCATAATAAATACTCAACTCGTGAAGCCGTTGAGTTTTTAATAGCAAAGCATAAGCTAAAAGAAATGGATTCTGTTGCCAATATTTTTGGTAACAAGACAGAAAAGAAAAGATGGTTAAAAGAAAAACTTTATTTCCATATACCCTTATTCCTTAGACCTTTCCTTTACTACATTCACCGGTACATATTTAAGCTTGGTTTCCTGGATGGTAAAGAAGGTTTTATTTTTCACTACCTGCACGCATTCTGGTATCGTTTCCTTGTGGATGTAAAAGTATATCAGATAGAACAATTAGCAAAGAAAGAGAACAAAACAATTCCCGCAGTGATCAAAGAGCATTATGGAATAGATGTATGATATAATATGGTTAATGTTTAATGGTAAATGGAAAATGTAGCGCACACCTGTCTCTTGAGGGAATCCCTTCGTGCAATTAAATTACAAATAATTATGAGAGAAAAATAAAGCAACAGAATTAAAAATGATAAATATTTCAAAAAGTGATTTCAGAAGTCCAATTGGTAAACTTTTCCGTTTACCATTAAAACTAATCCCAGCAATAACTGTACTTCCCATTTTGCAGGGGAAATTAAAAGGCAAAAAATGGATTAAAGGAAGCAGTATTAATGGATGCTGGCTTGGTACTTATGAATTTGATAAACAGCAGATATTTCAAAATTATGTCAGACTGGGAATGGTGATTTATGATGTTGGGGCAAATGCAGGCTTTTACACTCTGTTATCTTCAGTTTTAACGGGTAACTTAAGGAAAGTATTTTCTTTTGAACCAGTCCCTCGAAATATTTTTTATATTAAAAAGCATATAGAGTTAAATAAGATAACCAATGCAGTAGTTGTAGAGAAGGCCGTATCGGATAAAATTTCAAAACTGAAATTTACTTTAAGCTCAGATCCATCAACGGGTCATTTTTCTGAAGAAGGTGAAATTGAAGTCGAGACAATAAGTCTTGATGAATTTATTAAACAAGGCAATCCCCAACCTGATTTAATTAAAATGGATATTGAAGGCGCTAAGTTTGATGCACTAAGCGGTGCAAAAGAAATATTAAAAATTAAAAAGCCAATTATATTTTTAGCAACTCACGGTGATGAAGTTAAAAAGAATTGCTTGGAATTATTAAAAGAAATGAGTTATAAAATTGAAATTATTGGAAATGGGACTTTAGAGAAAGCGGATGAATTTGTTTGTGTGTAGTTAAGGTAAAAGATGATTTTAAGATAAAAGATAACCTGCCTCGTCTGAACGCTTTGTTGCTTCCTGGCGGGCAAGGCGGGAAGGAAAAAGGTTAAAGTTTTTATCAAGATTAAAGATTAAAGGAAAAAGATAAAAGGTTAGAAGAATGAATAAAGATTTGAATGAAAGATTGTTTGAATTTGCAGTGGCAGTATTGAAGTTTTTACCCAACTTGCCTAAAACGGCAGAGTTTAATGTAATCAAATATCAGCTTGCAAAATCATCTACATCTTCCGGGGCTAATTACGAGGAAGCCCAGGCTGGATCTTCAAAAGCAGACTTTAATAATAAAGTTAGAATTTCTTTACGTGAAATGCGTGAATCAAATTATTGGCTTCGAGTTATTAGTGCAATATTAACTGATATAAAATCTACTGAACAAGTAAATTTTCTAATTACTGAATCAGATGAATTAAAAAATATTTTATGTGTAATCGTTACTAAAACTAACAAAAAATAATTTACTTTGAATTTTTTACTTTTATCTTTTATCTTTTTACTTGGGGACTACAAGATTGAAGGAGTTTTACTTTGCGTTCTTAGCGGCTCTGCTTGAAATACTAACCACTCCCAGAGGGATGGCTTTGCCAAAAATTCTCCTGGCTCTCTCAAATCACACGAAAGAATAGTATGGTTTTAGTAAAGTAGGTTGACTTCGTTACAGAATTAACATATTTTTACCCTGACTTTATTACAAATAAAATGTTTAACAGAGAAATTACATCAGAATTAAAAGTTTGGAAGATTAAAGCCAACAGAAAACCTTTAATACTAAGAGGTGCCAGACAGGTTGGAAAGACCACTTTAATCAAACAATTTTCAGAAAATTTTAATCAGTTTATTTACTTAAATCTTGAATTAGAAGAAGATCGCAGAATTTTTCAGAATGCTGCTTCTTTTAATGAATTAATTGAGGCAATATATTTTATAAAAAACGCTTCAATATCTGAAAAAAACACACTGATTTTTATTGATGAAATACAAAACTCACCTGCTGCTGTTAAATATTTAAGATACTTTTATGAAAACAAGCCGGAACTTTATATAATTGCAGCAGGTTCATTGCTGGAATCACTAATTAATAAAGAAATTTCTTTCCCAGTAGGAAGAGTTGAATATCTGGCATTGCGTCCTTTTTCATTCACTGAATTTTTAGAAGCAGGAAATTTTAATGCTGAACTTGAAGCTATAAAGACTATTCCTGTACCCGCTTTTGCCCACGAGCGGTTAATGAGTCTATTTAAGAAATACACAATTATAGGTGGTATGCCTGAGATAATAAAATTATTAATGGAAACCAATGATATAACTGAGATAAAGAAAACGGTTAACAATCTTTTAATCGCTTATAAAGAAGATGTTGAGAAGTACGCCAGGAATGAAAATCAGAGCAGGATTATAAGGTTTATTATAGATAATGCGTTTAGGTTTGCTTCAGAGAGAATAACATTTAATCATTTTGGAGCTTCAAATTACAAATCCAGGGAAGTATCGGAAGCATTCCGAATTTTGGAAAAAACAATGTTATTAAGTCTTGTGTATCCAACCATCAGCACAAAGCTGCCGTTAAGCAGGAATTTAAAGATGTCGCCTAAACTACAATTGCTTGATACAGGTATGGTAAATTTAATCAGTGGAATAGAAAAAGAAATTTTACTGGAAAAGGATTTAACCGATACTTATCGTGGTAAAATTGCCGAGCATATAGTAGGTCAGGAATTATTAGCGAAAGAATATTCACCTGAAGCATCTTTAATTTTTTGGGTAAGAGAGAAAAAACAATCAGACGCTGAGATTGATTTTATTAAAAATTATAACGGTAAGATAATTCCAATTGAAGTTAAATCCGGCTCAAGCGGTAAAATGAGATCACTTAAAATTTTTATGAATTCGGCTAAAGGAGATTTAGCTGTAAGATTTTATTCAGGAAAATTTGAGATCACAGAGGAAAGTTTATCTGATGGGAAAAAATTTAAATTGCTGAATATGCCATTGTATTTAACTTCAGTACTAAATGATTATCTATATCATTATTGCAAGTAGTTTAATTAAGTAAGGTGTTTTATTCAGGATAAAAAATAAAATGAAAAAGAAAAAAAGAATTGAAAGATTGATTATTTAACTCTGCGTTCCCTGCGCCTCTGCCTTTAGGTAATTACCACTCCCAGAGGGATGGCTTTGCCAGAAGTTCACAAAGGTTTTCACAAAGCGCACGAAGGAAATATTACTCTGAAGCCCTGTAGTGAAAGATTAACCACAAAAACCTTTAAATTTGTCCTAACTTATTTCTTTTTACTTTTATCTTTTATTCTGATATAAAATGAGAATTTCAATTATAACCGTTACACTTAACAACAAAGCAGGATTACTTCGTGCAATTGAATCTGTACGAAGTCAGACTTATAAAAATATTGAGCATATTATTGTTGATGGAGGTTCGACGGATGGAACGGTTGAGTTAATGTATAATGAAGAATTTAGAATGTATAATTTGAAATTTATTAGTGAAAAGGATGATGGGATTTATGATGCAATAAACAAAGGAATAAAATTAGCCACAGGAGATGTGATTGGGTTATTGCATTCGGATGATTTTTATGCTGATGAGTTTGTGCTGGAGAGGTACGCTGAGGTGTTTTTTGGAGAAGATAAAAGTGTCGCTTCGCTCCATCGAAATGACAAAGGGGGTGTGGAGGCGGTGTATAGTGATCTTGTTTATGTTAAGGATATAGCAAAAGTTGACTTAATTCCATCTGCTTTATCCTCAATCCCCAATTCCCAATCCCCTACACCCTATTCCACCATTCGCTACTGGAAGGCGCAGAAAAGCCAGTTCACCACAGAGACACAGAGACACAGAGAAATTTTAAATGGCTGGATGCCGCCTCATCCGACTTTATTTTTAAGAAAAGAAGTTTTTGAGAAATATGGTTTGTACAGAACTGATATGAAAATTGCCGCGGATTATGAAATGATTCTCAGATTATTTTATAAATCTAAAATTACTTCACATTATTTACCTATCACTACTTATTGTATGACTATAGGCGGGGCGAGTAATAAATCATTGAAAAATATTTTACGAAAAAGTTCTGAAGATTATCAGGCAATGAAATAGCACGGACTTCCCTTTCCGATTAAAACTTTGTTATTAAAAAATTTAATAAAGTTACCTCAGTTTTTCAGAAGGAATAGCTGAATTAATTTTCTTCTAGTTTATCATTTATAGCTTCCATTTTTTTTCGATAATCAGTTAACAAAAAATTAATATTTATGAATTTTCCCAATTTGCAAAATATTCTTACAATTTATATTATATTTGCGGTGAAAGAGTTAAATATTTTTACAATCTCTTCACTATTTCGGGGGAATTTATGTTATATGTAATTACTTTGTTCTTTTGTTTTATTTCAGTGGTCTATGCCACACCATTATTTACTGATTTACTTCGTTCATTGAAATTATTTGATGAACCTGATAGTGGTCGCAAAATTCATAAAGAACCTATCCCAAGAATGGGAGGAGTAATTATCTATTCTATAACGATTTTGTTCCTCTTTTTCTTATATCCTAATGTTTCAAATATTAAATACTTCTTAACGGGTTCATTAATCATATTTTTACTAGGTGTTGTTGATGATTTTAAAAATCTTCCCTGGCATATTAAATTTTTAGGACAAAGTATTGCTGCTGTTTTTCTAATTCTCTTCCTCAGAAATCATGGATATTTTAATTTCAATTTTGCAGGGATAGTTTTTCCTGAGTTCTTAACTATACTGATGCTTTTTATATTTATAGTCGGAACTTTAAACTCATTTAATCTACTTGATGGTTTGGATGGACTTGTTGCTGGTTTTGCTTTATTACTTTCTGTTTTAAGTTTCCTTTTAAGTTTAGGATCAGATAATTCATTTGTTACTTTGTTGTCCGTTATTCTTTTTGGAGTAACTCTCGGATTTCTGAAATTTAATAGTAATCCAGCAAGTATTTTTTTAGGCGATTCGGGCTCTCTAACGATTGCATATTTCTCTTTAGCAGTGTTATTATCATCATTCGCAGAAGTTTCAAATCATTCTATTGATCTTGTCTTTATGGGCATTATTTTATCAGTTCCAATTATAGATACTGTAAGAGTAATGGCAATAAGAATAGCAAATAAGAAACATCCTTTTCTTCCGGACAATAATCACATTCATCATATTATTTATAGCAAAAAGATAAGACATAAAACTACTGTATTCATAATTCTTGCATTAACTATTATATCCTTTTTAATTGGAATTATTTACAAATTTTCTTCAAATGTACTTGGATTATTTCTTTTCATCATCTTTGCAGGATTTTTGCTGTTTATTGATAATATTCTGGATTTTATCATCAGAAAAGAAAATCTGCTTTATTATGGAAGACTATTCAAAAAGTTACCTGCTAACTTTGCGATAGTTTTTAAATATTATTTTTTACCCATAATAACTTTTGTATTATTTTCATTTATTGTTTATTTGATTATTTAAATTTATTATAAACATGTTTTTTTGATTATTTTTTTTATTTTTTGTTCTTTTAATTTTTTTTTTTTGGTGAAGGTTGCGATT
>JAIMAZ010000158.1 GCA_023511695.1 Ignavibacterium sp. | reverse complement strand
GAAATTATCTATCACATGTCTTGAATTTGATGATAGATAATTTCTGTATTCAAATCCAAAGCTTGTGTAGCCGAGATTGCTACCCAAGAATGTTTGTGCTGTTTCATAGTAACCATTGAAATAAATTCCTTTCACTGGAAAAGGATATTTGTCCTGCGTGTCTATTGTTGAACTGATTTTGAAACTAACTGTTTTGAACTCGTAAGTTTCTGCGGGAGAAAGTTCTATGTTTTTAATTTTATCTGTTTGATATTTACCTTCAAAAATAAGATTACCAAATCTGCCAACCTGAGTTCCAACTCCAAGAGAAATTCCGTAATTAATTTGCCTGTATTCTCCGTTCTTCGTTCTGGAAAATCTTTTATATGTTTCAAAAGGTTGATCAACATAAACAGAAATGTCTTTCAGCTTGTAGAATGCATTTATTTTGTATGTAAAGTAAGTGTTGAAAATTCTGTTAGCTTTTTGTTCGAGTATGTATGAACGACTACGAATGCCTCCAAAGAAAATGAAGCCAAGTTCGCTTCCTGTGCCGAATAAATTTTCCTCACGAATATCGAGACCGAGCTGAAATCTGTATTCATTATCAAGCCGGTAACCGACTCTTAACAAGCCGGTTTGTCGTTCAACGATTTTAATTAATAAAACATTTTGTCCGTTAACATCATAAACAGAAATATCAACATTTTCAAATAATCCCGTGCTGCGTAGATTTTTCAGTCCACTTTCAACATCAATAATCCTGAAGAAATCTCCCTCGGAAAATGGTAGTTCCCTGACAATAACATCTACATTTGTTCTTTCATTACCTTCCACGAGAATTTTTGAAATAATTCCTTCATCAACAAAAATTTTCAGAATATTATTTTCTTCATCAAAACTGATTTCCTGAATTTCGGCAAGTGAATATCCGTCTTTCCGGTAGAGACTCATTAGTTTTGTAATTGCTTCAGTTATTTTTATTGCTGAATATGGTCTGGATTTTATTTCAGAAAAGATTTTATCAATTCCATCAGAGCTTATGAGAGATACTCCTATCAAAACAATATCTCTGATAATCGGATTATATTCTTTATTGATTTTTAAAATGCAATCCGGAGAATCTTCAATCAGTTCAGCAGAAAGAGTTTTATAATATCCTGTATCGAAAAGTTGTTCGAGTTTTTTCTGAAGCTGTATGTTGGAAATTAAATCAATTTTGTTAGACCCAAATATCTCTGTTTCAATCTCATCTAATGAATCTTCTATAATTACATTAAGAAAATATTTTTCTTCGGCGGAAATATTTCTTGAATAAATTGAGTCAATAGTTTTCCTTAAAACTTTTGCCTCTTCAACTGAATTCTGATATCCAAGTAAAATTAAGCTGTCAACTTTATTAAAGTCCGCAGAGGTAAAATCATTAAGTTCCGGAGAAACAATAAGGTCTGCATACTGCAGCTGTTGTCGATTAACAAGTCGCATCGGAATGCTGACAATCTGATCAGCAATAATCCATGGATAGTTTAATTCTCTTTCATTCCAGAGCGGACTTGTAACATCAACAGCCACGACATAATCGGCACCTGTTTGTTTTGTAATTTCTACGGGAACATTTGCTACCAGACCACCATCAACAAGAGTAAGGGAATCATACTTTACAGGCGCAAGAAAAAATGTTACGCTTGAGCTTGCTCTTAATGCTTTGCTTAGCGATCCTTCCTTTAGTACTACCGGTGAACCATCTATAAGATTTGTGCAGACTGCTCTGAATTTATATCTGAGCAAATCAAAATTTTGCTGAGAATGAATTGGTGCATCAAATGTAAGTATGTTGAGATAGTTTGAGAGTTTTTGTCCATCATTAAAAGAAGTGGGAAATATCGGATTAAGTCCATCAAGTCTTAGGGATAATACTGCTCTGTCTTGTGTTACCTTTTGATCAACAAAAAAATCTCTTCGGTTTGATTGTCTGTTCAATGTAAGTAAATCGTTCCAATCTGTTTTTCTTGCGATTGTATCAAGTTCTTCTACAGAATAGCCGGCAGAATAAAGGCCGCCCACAATACTACCCATACTTGTTCCAACAACCACATCGGGATAAATTCCTTGTTCTTCAAAAGCTTTAAGCACTCCAACCTGTGCAATTCCTCTTGCACCACCGCCGCTGAGAGCAAAACCAATTATAGGTTTATTTGCAGAAACTTTTGTTTTTAATCCGAATGGTAGTTGTTTTTCTTTTAATGGAATGTGAAATTCATATTTGGTTTGAGAAAATGTGCTTACACTAAAAAAGCATAAGCACATCAAAAATATTTTAAGAGATTTTAGCATTGATGGTTCTCTGTAAAATTAAAGAGAACTATTTCTTTTTCTTTGGCTGTTGCTTTGCCTGCTGTTCGGCTGCTTCCATCAGGCGCGCCATAAACCCTTTCTTCTTATTTGGATTTGCAACCGGAACTAATTCTACATCTTTACCAGCTATATTTATGTAATACTGCTGAGCAATTGAAAACACATTGAACATAAAGTAATAAAGATTTAATCCTGATGGAAATGTCATAAACAGAATTGTCAGCATTATCGGCATAAGATATACCAGCATTTTCTGAGAAGGATCTTTCATTGTCATTTTCTGCTGGAAGAAAGTTGTAATTCCCATCAGAAGCGCTAATCCGCTAATTTGTTGAACTCCAAAAAGCGGGAGCTTAAACCCTAAATCATAAATTACATCAGGAGTTGACAGATCCTTTATCCACCAAACAAATGGTTGCTGTCTTAATTCTATTACTGATTGAAACATTCCCCACAATGCAATGAAGATTGGCATCTGTAATAATATCGGCAGACATCCACCGGCGGGATTTATTCCATAAGTTGAATAAAGTTTCATCGTCTCTGAATTAAGCTTTTGCGGATCATCTTTATATTTTTCTTTCAGCTCTGCAATCTTTGGCTGAAGTGCCTGCATCTTTTTCATTGACTGATAGCTCTGCTTGGTAAGCGGATAGACAGCAATCTTTATTATCAATGAAAAAATAATAATTACAAATCCGTAATTCGGAATGAACATATGCAAAAACTGAAAGAGCGGGAGAAGTATGTATTCAGCAATTGGTCTTACTATAAACTTCAATCCGAAGAAGCTGCCAAAATCAACAAGCGCAATCAGATTGCGTCCAAGCGCCTCAAGCTGTTTATAATCAACCGGACCAATGTAAATTGAGAATTGATGTTTTTCTTCACTCTGATTTTTGAACGGCAGAGTTAATCTTGCTTCGTAAATTTCTTTTACACCGTCTTTACCAACAGCATAACGAATGCCCTCCAGATACGCTCCTTCAACCCGATCAGGATTTTCCGGAAGTAAAACTGATGCAAAGTATTTGTTTCTAACTGCAACCCAATCTACTCTTCCTCTGAAATCTTTTGTTATTTTCTCTCCGATTGATGAAGCATCAATTATTACTTGTTCTCCGCCAGAGTAAGCACTTGCATTGGAGTAATTTGCTTCATCAACTGAATTATGTTCAACAAAACGAATTCCATTATTCCACACAATATCAAATGAATTGTTGCTTACATAATCGTTAAAGCCATTAAAAACTATTTCATTCTTTATTTCATAACTATCAGAATGGAAAAGATATCTTTTAACAATTGATTTCCCGTTCTTAAGTCTTAATGTAAAATCAACAACGATTGAATCATTATCATTAAGTTTGTTTGAGTAGCTTCCTGCATAATCAAAAAACAACTCTGATGAATTAAGCGCAACTCCATCTTCTGTTACAAGTGCAAAATCATACGAGCCGCCTTTGCTGTAATTTATCAGCTGAACATGATTATTAAAATCTTCTTCGTCACTTTTTTTATGAGGTGAATACCAATTATTAAATTTTTTCAGAAAAACCTTATTAAAGTTTCCGCCCTTGGTTGAAAGTTCATATCGTGCAAGTTTTGTTTCAACAATTACATAGCTTTCTTTTGCAGATGTTGTTTCAGGTAAGACTTTTAGTACCGTGCTGTCGGTCTTCTCAACACTTTTAACAACCTGTTTTTCTGATTCTATTTCTTTTTCAACTACAGATGTGGTATCTGTTGATTTCTTTTGTGGCTGAAACTCTGTTGGTGATGGGGCTGTAATGTACAGCCAAACCATCAATACAATTCCAATTAGAATAAATGCTAAAGTTGTCTGTCTGTCCATCCTTATCTTTCTTATATATAGTAAATCCGGGCAATGAAATTTCTATTTTAATCTGCCCGAAACTTTTCTTTCAATTTTATCTAACACTGATTTTACCTCTTCAGTTATTTCCCGGTAATCAAGCTTTTTATTCCTGAGTTCATTATAACCAGAAGAGGTAAATAATATCAGTATTTGTTTTTTATTCTCTTTCGCTGAATTTACCAAAGGAATTTTATTTATTCTATATGCGTTTTTTATTAACCTTTTAATTCTGTTTCGCCATACAGCTTTGCCGGCTTTTCTTGAAATACCGACAGCAATTTTAACCCCTGGTTCGTTAGAATCTTTTATTAAGTATATTGCTTTAAGAGAGTTCTTTGACGAGAAAACCGAAGAGCCGTCTTGAATTAAATTCTGAATATTTTTCTTCTCTTTTATTCTCTCGTTCTTTGAAAGAGAAAAGAGTTTCAATGTGTGTTTACTTTTCGTCGCTTACTGTTAATTTTTTTCTACCTTTTGCTCTTCTTCTTGAAAGCACGGCTCTTCCGTCTTTGGTTTTCATTCTTTCGCGGAAGCCATGTTTGTTCTTTCTTTTTCTGTTACTCGGCTGAAATGTTCTTTTCATCTGATTTTATTCTCCTTGTTATTAAAAAAGTGCGTAAAAATATAAATATAAGCTCTATTTAACAAGGATTTTAATATCGCATACAGCACAACCAATATTCCTTGCTTGTTCTTAAATGAATTTTATTGCTAACTAAACCACAGAAAGCCTTAGAATTAAATTGTCTTTTGAAGATTTAAGCTACACATATAATTTTTCTGAAAAATTTTTTCTGAATTAATTTGCTTCAAATACTCTTACTTTCTATTTTCACAATGCAATAAGGCAAACAAAACTGTGTGGATAACTTGTTGATAAATTGGTTTTGTGGCAATGTTTCACATTTCAGTTACTTCGTGTCGAAGGGCAACTTTTACATCTGTTTGTGAAAAGGTTTAAGATAAATTTCTGTAGTTGTTTTAATTTTAAGCTCTTAGCGAATTTTATATGATGTTAACAAGTTGTTGATATCTTTGTGATGTTCATATAAAATTTTGTTTTATAAACCATAACTTAAAACTTTTTAATTTGGTTAAACTGTGGATAACTTAAAAGTGCAATTAGCTGATTTACCATTTGATATTAAAAAAGCTGACGCTAACTCCGTTTGGAAAAACTGCTTAACTATTATTAAAGAGAATGTCAAACCTATGACATTCAATACCTGGTTCTTACCTATTCGACCCGTCAGCTTCGAAAATAATGTTATTAAGATCCAGCTTCCTACTCAATTCTTCTGGGAATGGATTGATGAACACTATAATCATATTCTTAACAAAGCTATTTTGAATGTAATTGGTCCGGAAGGAAAACTTACTTATGTAATTGCTGATGAAAAAGAATCTGAAAGCGATTTGAAAATTTCAATTGCCAAAACTTCTGAGCCGCTTCCAACTCCAACTCAAACAATTAAACCATCGAACGGAAATACTTCGGCAAAGGATGCTTCTTATAATTCAAACCTTAATCCACGATATAGATTTGATAATTTTATTAAAGGTGAAGGTAATCAACTCGCAAGAGCAACTGCTGGTGCAATAAGCGATAATCCTGGTGAAACATCATTCAATCCGTTTTTTGTTTATGGCGGCGTTGGTTTGGGTAAAACACATCTTATTCAGGCAATCGGAAACAGAATTCTGGAAAAGTTTCCTGATAAAAAAGTAATTTATCTTTCAACAGATTCTTTTACTGTGGAATTTGTAGAAGCAATCCAATCAAATCGTGTGAATGAGTTCCAAAACTTTTACAGAAATATTGATGTTCTGATAATTGATGATATTCAATTCCTTACCGGAAAAGAAAAAACACAGGATTTATTCTTTCATATCTTTAATACATTACATCAGTCAAGAAAACAAATAATTCTTTCAAGCGATCGTCCTCCAAAAGAATTAAAAGGAATGGATGAACGATTAATCTCAAGATTCAAATGGGGACTTGCAGCCGATATTCAACCGCCTGAATATGAAATGAGAATAGCAATTCTTAAAAGCAAAGCTGAAGAATTCGGAATGACTATTTCGCACGACATAGTTGAATATATTGCAAGCAACATTACTTCCAATATTCGTGAACTTGAAGGATGTCTTATTAAAATGCTCGCAACGGCTTCGCTTAACTCTAAAGATATTTCACTTGACCTTGCAAGAAAAATTGTCCGTGAAATTGCATCTGACAGAAAATTAAATCTTGGAATTGATGATATTACCAAAATAGTTTGCGAATATCTGAATGTTCCAGAAAATAAAGTTCGTGACAAGACCCGTAAGAAAGAAATTGTACTGGCAAGACAGCTCTCAATGTACTTTGCCAAAGAATATACCAAAGCATCATTAAAAACTATTGGATTACACTTTGGCGGAAGAGATCACTCAACTGTAATTCACGCCTGCAGCAGTATAGAAGCAGAGGCAAAAGACGACTTACAGTTAGCTGAACTTTTAAGCAAGCTAAAGAATAAGATAGAGCTTCATTATAAGTAATTCATTTCTTCAAATATAGTTGTCTATATAGAATTTGCTTATTTCCTGCAAGTATTAATCATTATAATATAAGTTTACACTTAAAATGAGTTAATCCAAACACGGTAAAATCATTTAATTTGTAGATTTATCAACTTCTCAAACAACTGCACAAAAAAAAATCTTTAAAATATTTTTCTCTGTTTTAAA
>JAIMAZ010000157.1 GCA_023511695.1 Ignavibacterium sp. | reverse complement strand
GTATATAATCACGCCAAAAGATAAATTATTAAACTATTTTTGAGCAGGTAAATATTAAAATATCAATCAAAATCTTTTCGACGGAGTATCAATGGTTAAAAAGTTAAATTTGTTTTTGCTGATGATTATTCTTACTGGATTTTCATTAGCACAAACCAAAATTACTCTTAAAGATGCAATTCAAATCGCACTACAAAAGAATATAACTTTAAAACAGGCAGAAAATAATATTACATCTCAGGAATCAGGAGTTACTGCAGCGTATGGAAATTTTCTTCCATCGCTTGGAGCTTTTGCTTCGTGGGGTTGGGATAGAAATGAACAGGCGGGTTCTGTTCGTTATATAAACGGAGTTCCTTTCAATATTCCAAAAATTACAAGCGAAACAAGAAGTTATGTCGCATCTGTTAATTCGGATATTACCTTATTTGATGGACTTTCAAACTTTGCAAATCTCTCTTATGCAAATAACAATCTGAGTTCAACCAAATTTTTTGTTGAGTTCATTAAACAGCAGACAGTATTCAACACTATTACCAGATATTATAATCTTATGACTCAGATTGAATTATTGAAAGTGCGTGAAGAAAATGTTAAAAAGCAGGAAATTAATTTCAAGACTATCGAAGAAAAAAACAGACTTGGTGCGGCAACATTAGCTGATTTATACCAGCAACAAGTTGAGCTTGGTAATGCTGAACTTCAGTTAATTAACCAAAATCTTGAAGTGCAAAAAGCTAAAAATAATCTTTTGTTATTTCTTGGTCTCGATGTTACAGGCGATTATACTTTCGAGACCGAATTAACTTTGCGCGAGGAAAATATTTTAACAACCGATTTGGAAGAAGATTATAAAAATATTCAGGAAAGAATTAGTGATGCTTACAATAATCGTTTGGATTATAAAAGCAAACTTTATGAGTTAGAGGGTTCATTAAATCAGATTAGTATTGCCCGTTCTGGACATTTTCCAAGATTAACGGGTTCTCTGGGATTTTCATCCTTCTCAAATAAGTTTGAAGATTTATTCAAGTCCAGAACATATTCAGTAGGAGTAAATCTGAACATTCCGATTTTTTCAGGTTTCTCTGTAAACAATCGTGTGCAGGTTGCTGAAGTTCAGGCAATGAATAAGGAACTTGAAGTAAGAGAACTTGAAAGAAAAATTAAACAGGAAATTAATGAATCTTATCTTTCCCTGGTTGCTGCAAAGAAATCATTATCAGTTAGTGAAAAAAATGTTAAAGCTGCAGAAGAGAGATTGAAGATTGAACAAGAAAGATATAATCTCGGTTCGAGTAAGTTGCTTGATCTGGTAATTGCTAATTCATCTTATATCACTGCAAAAACAGATTTTGTGAATGCACAATATTCATACATAATTATAAGTGATCAGATAAAATATTATCTGGGAATTCTTGACATAACTAAATACGAATAAATTTTAATCATAGGAGAATCTTAAATGGCAAACGGTAAAACTAAATCGAAAAAGAAACTTTTTATTTTCGGTGGATTAGGTTTGTTGCTTGTAATACTTCTGGTTGTAGTTTTTGCTGCCGGTAGTAAAGAAGAAATAATTTTGGTAACAACTGAAAAAGTAGAAAAGCGGACAATTACTCAAACTGTTGCCGCAACCGGAACAATTGAGCCGGAGTTTAAAGTTGTAATTACACCCGAAGTTACTGGTGAGATAATCGAGCTGCCGGTTAAAGAAGGTGACAATGTTAAAAAAGGTCAGTTACTTATTCGGATTAAAGGTGATCAGTATAAAGCTCAGAAGGAACAAATTGAAGCCGGACTTCAGTCAGCAAGAGCTTCTTTAAAAATTCGTGAAGCTGAACTTCAAAAAATTAGTGCAGACTTCAACAGAATTAAAGAACTTCACGCAAAAAAATTAGCAAGTGATGCTGAACGCGAAACTGCAGAAGCAAATTATCTTACAGCTAAAGCATCCTACGATGTTGCAGTAGCTAATGTTTTGCAGAATGAAGCAAGGCTTAAAGAAATTCTTGAAGCACTTTATAAAACTACAATATATTCACCAATGGAAGGTGTTATCACTTCATTAAATGTTGAACTAGGAGAGAGAGTTCTTGGCAGTAATTTTACTCAAGGCACTGAATTAATGACAGTTTCTGATTTGAAAAATATTGAAGCAGTAGTCGAAGTTGATGAAAATGATGTCGTGCTTATTTCAAAAGGTGATACAGCAATTGTTAAAGTGGATGCTTTCAAAGACAAGGAATTTAAAGGTATTGTTACTCAGATTGGTAACAGTGCGAAAACAAAAGGACTTGGAACTCAGGAACAGGTTGTAAACTTTGAAGTAAGAATTAAACTACTCAATCCGGATGATAAACTAAGACCAGGTATGTCTTGTACAGCCGATATTCAAACTGAAACTGTTTCAGATGTTTTAGCTGTTCCCATTCAGAGTGTAACAATAAGAAGTAAAACGACTGAAAAGAAAACCGAAGAAGGTGAAGAAGATGCTGTAGTTGAAAGAAAAAATTCAGATAGGAATGGTAAACCAAAAGAAATAGTATTTATAGTTGAAAACGGTAAAGCAAAGTCAGTCGAAGTAACAACAGGAATAAGTGATGCTGATTATATTGAAATCAAATCAGGATTAAAAGGCGGTGAAGAAGTTGTATCAGGAAGTTATCGTGCAATATCAAGAGAACTTCAGGATGGTTCTAAAGTTCGTGTTGAAGAAAAGAGAAAAACAGCAGTCACAAAAAAATAATATGAGTTTGAAATGAACATAATTAACATAGAACATATTGCAAAAATTTATAAAGTTGGACTGGAAGAAGTTCATGCACTTCGGGATGTTTCTTTAAAAATTGATAAGAATGAATATGTTGCGATAATGGGACCATCCGGTTCAGGTAAATCAACATTGATGAATATGCTTGGATGTCTTGATACACCAACTTCAGGCAAGTATGAATTTAAGGGTGTAAGTGTTAGTGAAATGAGTGACAATGAACTGGCGAAAATCCGTAATAAAGAAATCGGATTTGTGTTCCAGACATTTAATCTTCTTGCTCGTTCTGATGCTGTTCATAATGTTGAACTTCCGCTTATTTATGCAGGAGTTCCGACAGCCGAAAGAAGAGAGCGTGCTATTCAGGCATTGATTGATGTTGGATTAAAGGACAGACTTCGTCATAAACCTAATGAGCTTTCCGGTGGACAACGACAAAGAGTTGCTATTGCACGAGCATTAGTAACTAATCCTTCCATAATTCTTGCTGATGAACCTACCGGAAATCTTGACTCTAAAACCGGCGAAGAAATTATGGGTTTGTTTCATGAAATTCATGAAAAAGGTAATACAATTATTCTTGTTACTCACGAAGAATATATTGCTGAACATGCTGCCAGAATTGTAAGACTTAAAGATGGACTGATTGAAAGTGATGAACGGGTTGATAAAAGATATATTCCTAAAATAAAATCTACCTTAGCACAATGAGAACAATATTATTTGAATTTAAAGAAGGATTGATGATTGCTCTTCGTGCAATTGCCTCAAATAAAATTCGAGCAATGTTAACTATGCTTGGAATTTTTATCGGTGTTACAGTAGTTGTTACAATGTCAACTGCAATAAAAGGAATTGATAATTCTTTTCAGCAAGGCATCAGTTCACTTGGTTCTGATGTTTTATATATTGATAAGTGGGCTTGGTTCTCGAATGTTGAGTGGTGGAAAATGAGAAATCGTAAAAACATCACAATGGAAGAGTTTGAACGATTTAAAAATCTTGCAAAACTTCCTGCAGCAGTTGCACCTGTTACAAACACTGTACAAACTGTAAAATATCAGGAAAGAAGAGTTGAAAATGTTTTTATAAATGGTTCTAATGCTGACTATGTTAAAACAACTAACTTCACTTTTTCAGAGGGAAGATTTTATTCTGAAATTGAAAGCAATGCATCAAGACAAGTTGCAGTAATTGGAAGTGAAATCGCTAAGAAGCTTTTTCCAAATATGTCGCCTTTGGATAGAACAATTAAAATTGGCGGAGAAAACTTTCGCGTTGTTGGTGTTCTTGCCGAACAAGGAAGTTTTATTCTTGGTCCGTGGAATCCGGACAATCAGGTTTATGTTCCGATTGGAACTATATTCAAAAACTTTGCAAGTAATAGATTCAGATCAATTACTATAAATGTCAGAGCTGCTAGTCCAGCATTAGTTGAAGAAACAAAAGCCGAAGCTGAAGGAGTGATGCGTAAAGTTCGAGGTCTTGCTTATGATCAGGAAAATGATTTCTCAATCAATCAGCAGGAAGGTTTGCAGGAAAATTATAATTCAGTTGTTGGTGTAATTCAGATTGCTGGTTTATTTATTACAGGATTATCATTGTTTGTTGGTGCAATTGGTATCATGAATATCATGTTTGTTTCTGTGAAAGAAAGAACAAAGGAAATTGGTTTGAGAAAAGCTATTGGTGCAAAACGTAGAACAATTCTTGCTCAGTTTTTACTTGAATCATCAGTTATTTGTCTTGTTGGTGGTTTAGCTGGTTTAGTTGCAGCAGTTTTGCTTAGTATGTTGATAAATCAATTTATTCCGACTTCAATTCAGATTGGGTCAGTGATTTTAGGAATTGGAATTTCATTACTTACCGGAATTATTTCCGGTCTTGCGCCAGCTTATACAGCAGCTAAAATGGATCCTGTTGAAGCATTACGATATGAATAGTACTCTTTTAATTAAAAAAATTTTATAGTTGAATTAATATGAACTTAAGTCAAACATTTGCAATTTCTGTTCAGTCATTAAGAAATAATAAACTGAGAACCGGTTTAACTATTCTTGGTGTTGTGGTTGGAATTTTTTCTATCATTGTTATTATGACAATTATAACAATGCTTCAGAAAAGTATTGAAGAAGGATTATCACAATTAAGTAAATATACTTTTCAGATTCAGAAGAATGATCCTACTTTTGGCGGCGGACCAAGATTCAGAGAAACCAGACCAGATATAAAAATTGAAGAAGCATACAGATTAAAAGAGTTATTAACTAATGCTCGTTATGTTGGTGCTGAGCAATGGCAATTTGGAGTTGTTGTGAAATACGGCAATAAAGAAACTAATCCGAACATTCAGGTTGCAGGAATTACAGTTGATGCGATGCGGACAAATAATTGGAATGTTGAAACAGGAAGAGAAATCAGAGAAACTGATGTTCAGTATTCTGCTAATGTTTGTTTAATCGGAAAAGATATCGTTGACAAATTATTCCCAAACATTGATCCGATAGGACAAACAATCAGAGTTGATGGAAGACCATTGCAGGTAATTGGAGTTATTGAAGCACAACCGGCTTTATTTGGTCAAAGCCGTGATAATTATATAGTTCTTCCAATAACAACATGGCAATCTATGTATGGCAAATACGGAAGAAGTGTAAATATTACGGTGATGGCTTATGGTAAAGAAGATTATACCGAAGTTATTGAAGCAGCAACCGGTTATATGAGAAAGATTAGAAAACTTTCTCCGGGAGAACCTGATAATTTTTATATATTCAGCAACGAATCTATGATTAGTCAGGTTAATGATATCACAGGACCAATTAAAATCGGTGCGCTTGCAGTTTCTATTATTGCTTTAATTGCTGCTGGTGTCGGAATAATGAATATTATGTTGGTTTCAGTCACTGAAAGAACAAGAGAAATCGGAATTCGAAAAGCTTTAGGTGCACGCAAAACCTGGATACTGACTCAGTTTCTCATCGAAGCTGTTGTTCTATGTTTCATCGGAGGAGTTATTGGAATTCTGCTCGGTGTCGGAATAGGGAATTTTGCCGGAAGTTTTCTAAATGCTCAAACTGCTATCCCTGTTGATTGGGTGATTATCGGAATAACTCTTTGTATTCTGATTGGCGTTATTTTCGGAACTTATCCTGCTTATAAAGCTGCTAATCTCGATCCGATTGAAGCACTTAGATATGAATAGCTCAATAAGCAATATCAATCTGGAAACTTATTCTGTTATCAAGATTATTTCTTATAAGATTATTTCCTGAGCTTAAAGTTATCTCATTTGGTTTATAAGTTTCAGAATATTTCAGAGATAGAGTTGCAAAATCAAAAGGTTTATATCTTATCATTAAATACCATCTTAGACCTTTTCCATACATTGCAAGATTTGTTAAAACTCCTGTCAAATCATTTTCAAATTCATAAACTGCTGAGTTGAAAGAATCGGTTTCAAAAAAAATAATTCTGCCATATAATAAAAGAGTTTTAGTCACTGCATATCTTATATCCTGAAAAACTAAAAATCCTTTTTCATTAATTTCTGCATCTTTTATGTCGTATGTGTTAAATTCAAATCTTGATTTCATTCTTAACTTATTCGAAACATCATAAACAATTTCTGTCCGATACGAATTTCTTATTCTCTGCACGACTGTTTTCAGGTCATTTAATTTTTCTGTTACTTCTTTTCGTTCGGATTTTAATCTTAAGTTAAGTTGAGTCTTGCTGAAAATATTTTTTGAATAACTTAAATAAAATTCTTCACCTGACGATGGAACAGGATTTTCAAAAGTTACAAACGGAAATTTGAATTGATCGTAATAAAAATTGAATAACCCAAAATTGCTCCGCCATTTAATTCCATAATAAATTCCGAATTCATTGCTTGTTTTTCCGGATTGTTCACCAAAAGCAAATCCGTGGAGATTGATAAAGTTTCTTGGATAACTTCTTAAACTCGCTGTAATATTAAAATTCTTAATTGGAGTTATTAAGACACCATTTAATGATGCCATAGAAGTTTCATTATAAACAATTTCTCCAAAAAGATTTACTGGATTCAAATTAAAATCATAATCTAATGAATGATATCTGAAAGTATTTCCGCTGATATCATAAATTGATGTCGGCTCAAATTCATTACTAAATTTAGATTCGTATGAAGATAAAGCGATATTAAAAATATTTTGATGTTTATAAGAAATTCTTCCTCCAAAAATTTTTTCTGATGCCCTATCTCTTTTATTCAAATCATTTTCTGTTAAATGTAAACCGGTTTTAGGAGTTGATGTAATTTTGTTGGTTGCAGAATCAACATTTGCATCAATTTTTCGTGACGAGTAAAAAATAGTAAAAGTTAAATCAGAATAATTTATTGTTGCAGCACCACCACGCATAAAGTCATATTCAGTTGC
>JAIMAZ010000156.1 GCA_023511695.1 Ignavibacterium sp. | reverse complement strand
CGAATAAGTCCTGTGTTATGCCGTGATAATAAGGCAGTTGTAAAAGAGATTTAATACCTTCAAGATCCTGATCTTCAAGATCAAAAATAACGTGCTGCATATTAACAGAAATAAAATCAATTGAATTCTGGGGAAATTCTTTAAGCAAATGATCAAATGAATCCGGATGACCATTAATAAAATCATCTCGATGCTTTATAACGAAGGACTTCAATGCATTCTCATCTTTTGATGCTAAAAGAAAATTAACATAAGGTGCATTTATTAGCTCTATGATTTCTTCGGCAAAACTCAATCCGTTAAGGAATAATTCTTTCTCATAATTTTCATCACCTGTGATTAAAATATTTTCATCCTGAACCATAAACTCGGGAGTAATTAATCGTGGTGTTATATCAACATCATACATTTCTTTGAAGAGTATTTTACTAAGCAGAGCTTCATTAGACGAGATATCGCCTTTGAGAAAGAGTTTGTCAATAGTTGTTTGATTTTCCTTAAAATGCAAATAGGCATTTGAAAGCAGCGCATTGAAAGAAATACCAATTTCTGCTGATACAAACAAATCTTTATGAGTAATTAAATCCATACTCGGAATAAATCCGATTGAATTTTCTTCTGTGCTAATCTTACGCGATATTAATGCTGAAGATAAAAACTGAAAACTTGTATCAGCATCTTCAGATAATTCAGATAAAAAAATCCGAGTAAAAATATTTTGTGGTAAATAAATTTTTGTACTCATAAAAACTTAAAGCCGCTGTTGAAAGCGGCTTTAATATATTAAGGATTTTTACTTTTAATTTTAGCTGCCTTACCAGATAATTTTCTCAGATAGTAAAGCTTAGCTCTTCTAACGCTTCCCTCTTTAATGAGTTCCACTTTAGCAATTTTGGGAGAGTTAAACGGAAAAATTCTTTCAACACCAACACCGCTTGAAATTTTTCTAACAGTGAAAGTTTTATTTAATCCCGTTCCTCTGATGCTAATTACATCACCTTCGAAAGGCTGAATTCTTTCTTTTTCGCCTTCGATTACTCTAACATGAACACGGATTCTATCGCCCGTGTTGAATTTGGGTATATCAGTTCTGATTTGATCCGATACAACATTATTCAGGTCTATCATTTCGTTCTCCGCTAATTATTATAATTTCTCCATTTATCAGTTAAAATTTTTGATTGTTCCTCTTTCCATTTTTTAATTTCTTTTTCATTTCCTGAAAGAAGAACTTCGGGTACTTTCATTCCACGATATTCTGCTGGCCGTGTATAGCAAGGAGCTTCAACAATTTCACCATCCTGAAAAGAATCATCAAGAGCAGCTTCACTATCATTCAAAACTCCTGGTATTAAACGAACTACTGCATCAACTATTATTAAAGCTGGCAGTTCTCCACCAGTCAAAACAAATTTACCAATTGATATTTCATCAGTTGCAAAATGTTGTCTCACACGATCATCAATTTCTTTGTAATGACCAGCAATTATTATTATGTTCTTTGCAAGTGAAAGTTTATTTGCATATTTCTGATCGAAGATTTTACCCTTCGGGGTTGTGAAGATAATATGGTCGTACTTTCTTTCACTTTGCAATTTTTCAATACATTCAAAGAACGGTTCGGGTTTCAGAATCATTCCCGGACCACCGCCAAACGGTTTATCATCAATTTGTTTATGTTTATTAAACGCATAATCACGAAGATTATGCACATAAATTTCAATCTTCTTTTTATTCTGAGCCCTTTTTAGAATACTTGAATTTAAGGGACTCTGCAACAATTCAGGTACAGCAGAAATAATATCAATCCTCATCATCACAAATTCCACTATCTTCTTTCACAAAAATAATTTTTTCTTCGGGATTAATCTCTTCAAAAAATTTAAGAACAAAAGGTATAAGCTTCGTTTGATTATTATCAGTAATCAACTCAAGAATATCATTTGCAGGAGTTGAAAGAACATCTTTTACAGAGCCCAAAAATTTATCTGCACAAAAAACTTTACATCCAATTAAATCGTGGATGTAGAAAGAATTATCCGGTAAAGGCAATAAATCCGATTGCATAAGAAAAATTTCTCTGCCAACAAAAGCCTGTAATTCTCTTTCAGCAGAAAAATTTTTCAGCTTTAAGAGATAATTCTCTCCCCGCTTTATAATCTCTTCAATAAAAAACTTTTTCTTACTGCCCCAGAAATCAATATAAATTAATTCTGTAGTAAAAAGTTTCTCCGGATGATCAGTAAAAAGCTTGAGCTTTAAGAAACCATCTCTGGCAGAAACAGCAACTACTTTTGCAATAAGGAAAAATTCATCCAACTTTAATTTTAATCTTCAATTTCCAAAACAGCGCGTTTACCATCTTTAGCTGCTACAGCAGTAAGTAATGTTCTCATTGCCTGAGCAGTTTTCCCTTGTTTGCCGATAACTTTACCGACATCTTCGGGTTTAACTTTAAGAGAAAGAACAACCTTTTTTTCTTCAACTGCCTTCTCTTCAACAACAACACCATCAGGATGGTCAACCAGATGTTTGGCAATGAATTCGACGAATTCTTTCATAGCAGTGCCTCCTAAGATTGATGCGGGCGCTTATGTAATTATGTACAGAAATCCGTGAAAAAATAATTACATTTTTTCAACAGTCTTTTCAGAAGTGCACCCTTAACTTCTGCTGTACAATCGGAAAACTAAATTTTAGTTAGCAGGTGCTTCTGCTTTTTGTTCTTCTGAAGCAGCTTTCTTTTTCTTAGTTTGCTTTTTCTGAGAGCTGGCTTCTTTTAATTTCTGCCAGTTATGAATTTCTGCTTCAACTTTTTCCTGCGGAAATCCTTTTTTATCAAGATGTCGTTTGAGTAATATTCCTTTCTGACTTAATAAACTTCTTACAGTCAATGTGGGTATCGCACCGCAATTTAACCAGTAGTTTACTCTATCCTCTTTCAGTTCCACTGTGTGAGGATTAGTCAGAGGATTATAGATTCCAACAGCTTCAATAAATTTCCCATCTCTTGGTGAACGGGAATCTGCAGCAACAATCTTGTAGATGGGTTGTTTCTTTTTACCCATTCTTCTGAGTCTTAACTTAACAGCCAAGTTTTACCTCCGGTATTTATATCGTTATCAATTAAATTTAAAATTTTTATTTGATGAGTTGAAGAATCCTTTTTTGTTCATCATACTCATCATTCTTTGCATTTCCTGAAATTGTTTTATAAGACGATTAACATCCTGAATCGTTGTTCCACTTCCTCGAGCAATTCTTTTTCTTCTGCTTCCATTGAGTACTTTAGGATTTTCTCTTTCTTCTCTTGTCATGGAATTAATAATTGCTTCAACTTTTATTAAAGCTTTATCATCAATTTGTGCATTTTTTATCTGTGAACCAAGTCCGGGAATCATTCCAATCAAGCTTGACAAAGAACCCATTTTCTTTATGAGCTTAATTTGCTTAAGAAAATCTTCAAAATCAAATTTATTCTTCCTTAATTTTTCTTCCATTCGCTTGGCTTCAAGCTCATCAATTGTTTCCTGAGCTTTTTCAACAAGCGAAACAATATCTCCTTTGCCTAATATACGGGAAGCTAATCTATCAGGATAGAATACATCAAGGTTTTCTAATTTTTCACCATTGGAAACAAATTTAATCGGCTTTCCGACCACTGATCTTATCGAAATAGCAGCGCCGCCTCTCGCATCACCATCAAGTTTTGAAAGAATAATCCCATCAAAGTTAACTGACTCGTTAAATGCTTTTGCAGAATTTACTGCGTCCTGCCCTGTCATCGAATCAACAACAAATAAAGTTTCAGTAGGTTTAACTATTTCTTTTATATCAGCAACTTCCTTCATCATTTCTTCATCAACATGAAGACGACCGGCAGTATCAATGATAACAGTATCGTAACCTTTTTCTTTGGCGTATTTCAGGGATTCTGAAGCAACTAATCTCGCATCTCTCTGTTCAAGTGAAAAGACAGGAACATCTATCTGCTGACCTAAGATTTTCAACTGCTCAATTGCTGCTGGTCTATAAATATCTGCAGCAACAAGCAGAACTTTTCTTTTTCTTTCTTTTAATCTTTTGGCAAGCTTTGCAGAAAAAGTTGTTTTACCTGAGCCTTGAAGTCCAACAACTAAAATTGTAGTGATGCCAGTTGGATTTAATGTTATCTCAGAATGCCCGCCGCCAAGAAGCTCAACAAGTTCATCATAAATAATTTTTGTAATAAGTTGTCCGGGAGTAATTGAAGCAATTACTTCTTTACCGAGAGCTTTCTCTTTAACTTTTTCTATAAACTCTTTTGCAACCTTGTAATTAACATCAGCATCAAGAAGTATTCTTCGGATTTCTCTGAGTGTATCTGAGATGTTTGCTTCGGTAAGTCTTCCCTGACCTGTTATTTTTTTGAGAGCAGCATCTAATTTTAATGATAATTCTTCAAACATATTCGCATCACCTTTCTATTCATATCACTACTTAATATCAACTTGCCTTTAATGCATTTGCACCGGATACAATTTCAAGTATTTCTTTTGTAATTGCAGCCTGACGTTCTTTATTATACTTAAGATTAAGCGTTCGGATCAATTCCTTAGCATTTGTTGTTGCGTTATCCATAGCAGTCATTCTTGCTGCAAACTCTGCGGCGTTGGATTCCAGAAGCACTCTCCAGAGTTGTGCTTTAAGATGTTTGGGAATCAGATATTCAAAAATTGCTTTCTGATTAGGTTCATAAATATAATTTGCTTCAGAATGGCTTTCGGATTTTTTACTCTCTTCAATCGGAATCGGAAGAAATTGTTCAACAACAATTTTCTGCTGAATTATTGATTTAAACTCATTGAATATCAATATAACTTTATCAAATTCACCAATAAGAAATCTTGAAATTAATTGGTCAGATAATCTCTGAGCAACAGAGTAGTTTAATGAAGCAAAGATTCCGGGATATTTCTGAATTACATTATAGTTGCGTTTAGAGAAGTAATCAGAACCTTTCTTGCCTAAACAAAACAAACTGTGGGAAATATTTTGTTGCTGAAGCTCTTCCTGAATGTATCGGGTTGCTTCTCTGATAATGTTTGTGTTGAACGCACCGCACAGTCCTCTATCGGCAGTAACAACCACCACAGCAACATTTTTAACTTCACGATTAATAAACAAAGGATTATTTATCAAGTCATCGCTGCTTGCAAGATGAGAAAGTAAAGTCTGCATTTTTCTTGCATAAGGTCTTGCATTTATAATTGCTTCAGTAGCACGACGCAATTTAGCCGCGGCAACCATTTTCATTGCTTTGGTAATTTGCTGAGTGCTTTTCACACCCTTAATTCTTTGCTTTATGTCTCTTAATGTTGCCATTTAATTTTAGATTTCAACTAGGATTTTTTAAATGTTGGAAGAAATTCTTCCGCAGCTTTCTTGATCAATTCTTCAGTTTCTTTTGATAAATCTTTTTCTTTTTTAATGTTCTCAAAAATCTGTTTGTATTTAACTTCTATAAATTCAAGAATTTCCTTCTCAAATCTTTTGATATCGTGAACTGAAATTGAATCCATATAACCACGTGTTCCGAGATAAATACTAACAACCTGCTTTTCAACCGGAACGGGAGAATATTGTCCTTGTTTCAGCAGTTCAACTAATCGTGAACCTTTTGCTAATGTTGCCTGAGTTGCTTTATCCAAATCAGATCCAAATTTTGCAAATGCTTCGAGTTCTCTATATTGTGCTAAGTCAAGTTTCAAAGAGCCAGCAACTTTTTTCATTGCTTTAATCTGAGCGTTACCACCAACACGTGAAACCGAGATACCAACGTTTATAGCAGGTCTCACACCAGCATTGAATAAATTTGATTCAAGATAAATTTGTCCATCAGTAATTGAGATAACATTTGTGGGGATGTATGCGGATACATCACCTTGTTGAGTTTCAATAACGGGCAAAGCAGTTAAACTTCCGCCGCCAAGTTCATCGCTAAGCTTGGAAGCTCTTTCAAGCAATCTTGAGTGAAGATAAAAAACATCACCCGGATAAGCTTCACGACCCGGTGGTCTTCTTAACAGAAGCGAAAGCTCTCTGTATGCCTGAGCCTGTTTTGATAAATCATCATAAATACAAAGTGCGTGACGACCTGAATCTCTGAAAAACTCTCCGAGCGTTGCACCGGAATAAGGAGCGATAAACTGAAGTGGAGCCGGATCAGAAGCTGAAGCAGCAATTACTGTTGTGTATGCCATGGCACCTTGTTCCTCAAGTTTTGCAACAACCTGAGCAACAGTGGATTCTTTTTGTCCGATTGCAACATACACACAGTAAACTGGTTTAATACCAAGTGCTTTTGCCTCTTCTGAATGGGTGTATTTCTGATTTATTATAGCATCAATCGCAACAGCAGTTTTACCTGTTTGTCTATCACCAATAATTAATTCTCTTTGTCCTCTTCCGATTGGGATCATCGCATCAATAGCTGTGATACCTGTCTGAAGAGGTTCTTTTACAGGTTGTCTTTGAATAACACCAAGAGCTTTTCTTTCAATTGGTAAAAACTTTTCTGTTTTGATAGGACCTTTTCCATCAATCGGAATTCCAAGTGGAGTTATTACTCTGCCAAGCATTTCTTCACCAACAGGCATCGAAGCAACGCGCTTGGTTCTTTTAACAACATCGCCCTCTTTAACTTTTGTTGACTCGCCAAAAAGTACAACACCCACACTGTCTTCTTCGAGGTTTAATACCATTCCGAAGACATCATTTGGAAACTCAACAAGTTCACTTGCCATTACTTGCGAAAGTCCATACACTCTTGCGATACCATCACCAACCTGTAAAACTGTTCCAACATCGTAAATATCTACTTCACTTTCAAAACCAGTTAGTTGTTTCCGGAGTATCTCGGATATTTCATCAGGTCTTACTTCTGCCATATAAAATTCCTTTTAATTTCCTTTTAATTAAGTAGTAAACTTCCTTTTAATAATTGCTGCCTTAAAAGTTCAAGCTGATGAGCAACGGTAGCGTCATAAACTGTATCTTTAACCTTTGCAACAAATCCACCGATTACTTTTTCATCAACTTTATAGCTGGCAACAACTTTTTTATTTAATAACGATTCGAATTTCTGTTCGATAATCTTTTTTTGATCATTGCTAAGCTCAAAAGCAGATTTAATATCGACTCTTGCTACACCAGTATGCTC
>JAIMAZ010000155.1 GCA_023511695.1 Ignavibacterium sp. | reverse complement strand
CAGCAAAAATTATAAATAATGCGCGTGTATTATTCATATTTGTTTATGAGCTCTTCCTGAAGTTCTTGTATTTTTACTTTTGATACAGTTAAAACAACTGTCGGTTCAATTCTTTTAATCATACCAAGCTGAGTAAATGCTATGCTTATGATTTTATCTTCAGTTGTAACATCCTGATACTCAGCCTGAAGACTAACCATTTTTTGATTTTCAATTTTTAATTTCCGCAGTGCTTCATCTTTTGTTTTCACTGTCTCATCATAACTGATTTTTGTTATTACAACAGCAATAAAAAAAACTGTAATCACTACAAGCAAAAACAGTATATAGAATATCAACGGCTTAGCACTTTTACTCATATTCTTTCTGCTGCTCTTAGTTTTGCACTTCTTGCTCTTCTGTTAATATCTATCTCTTCCTTTGTTGGAAGAATAGGTTTTTTAGTAATTATTTTTAATCTGGCAGCTTTAGTTTTCAATCCGAAAGGATCTTCTTTTGGACTAAGCTGATTAACTGATTCGTTTCTGAAAAAATCTTTTACTATTCTGTCTTCAAGCGAATGGTACGAAATAACTATAAGTCTTCCGTTTGGTTTTAATACTTCAACTGATCTCTCTAAAAATTCTTTTAACATATTCAACTCGTCATTAACATAAATTCTAAGTGCTTGGAATACTCGTGAAAGTGTTTTAGTTAAAAAATTTATCGGAGTAAATTCACTTATTAGTTCTTTTAACTCGCTGGTTGTTTCAATCTTTTTTAATTCTCTTGTTCTCACGATTGCTCTTGCAATTTTTTTATGATTTTTCTCTTCGCCAAAATCTCTTAAAATTAAGGAGAGTTCTTCTTCACTAAGTTCGTTAACAACATCTGCGGCGGTTAGCTTTTTAGTTTTATCCATTCTTAAATCCAGTTTTGTTTCAGTCCGGAACGTAAAACCAGATTTAGGGTCATCAAGCTGAAATGATGAAACACCAAGGTCAGCCAGAATTCCATCAAATCCATCAAGCGATTCTATTTTAGCTATCACATCCACCATTGAGAAATTAAATTTATAAAGAGAAACCCGTTTATCGTTTTTAAACTTTTCTTTACAATAATTAAAAGCGTTATCATCAACATCGGTAGCAACTAACTTCCCCTTTGAATCGAGCTTTTGTAGGATGGCTTCGGAGTGACCGCCAAATCCTAAAGTCGCATCGAAATATGAGCCGGACTTATCAGTAATTAAAAGATCAACACATTCGTTTAGAAGGACTGGAGCATGAATAGTACTCATCGTGAAGCCATAACTTTAGCAGCTATCTCTTCATAACTTTCTGGTGAACTGTTAAGGTAATTTTCAAAAACTTTCGGATTCCATACTTCAATTTTTCTGAGCGCACCAAGTATCAGAACTTCGTTTTCAATTTTTGCATACTCTAAAAGATTCTGTGGAATTAATATTCTTGCTTGTGAATCCATTTTATCTTCAGATGCGTATTGAGAAATCATTCTTAAAAATCTTGCTTCAGATTCACTAAAAGAATTTAACTGTAATAATTTTTCTTCAATCTTCAACCATTCATCCATTGGGTAAAGGTCTATGCACGAGGATAATCCGCGAGTCATAACAAAGGTATCATTTGCTTCGGGAGAAATGTGTTTACGAAGCTTTGCAGGTATGCTGATTCTGCCTTTATTATCTATTGAATATGTAAACTGACCTTTAAACATTTGATTTTCTCAATTATTTCATGGGAATTTTCACCATTTTTCCCCACTACTCCCCAAAAATAACATAAAAGTTTAAGGAAAGTCAAGATTTTTGGAAAAAATTTTTTATTTATTTTTTTTAAAGAAATTTTAAGTTGAGAAATAATTTCATTTGAAGGTTAAATCTCGGGAAGGAATTTATAAAAGGAAAAGAGCCAACTGCCGGATTTGAACCGGCGACCGGCGCATTACGAATGCGCTGCTCTACCAGCTGAGCTAAGTTGGCTTCTATAGGTTTGAAAGAAAAATTACTATCTTATTTTCTTTTTATGTCTGTTCTTTCTTAATCTTTTCTTTCTTTTATGTGTTGCCATTTTATGGCGCTTACGTTTTCTTCCGCAAGGCATATTATCTACTCCTTAATTAATGTGATGTTAATAATTGTTGTGCTTTTTTTCCTGCTTCGGTGTTCGGATTTATTTCAACTGCTTTCTGAAAATATTCTTTTGCTTTTTCCAAATTACCAGCATTAAGATTAACAACTCCCAAATTCAAATAACCAATCTGATGCTTTGGTTGATACTGTAATGCTTTTTCCATTTCAGTTATTGCAGTGTTAAAATCTCTTAAGTTAAAATAACAAACACCCATATCTATTCTTACATCTGCATCATCAGGATGATGCTCAAGATAAGTTCTGTAATTTTGAATTGCTTGTTCGTAAAATCCGGAATCCATTCTCAGATGAGCTAGCTCAAGCAATGACTGATGATCATTTGGATTAGCTTTTACTTTTGCTTCTAATTCATTAATTTTTTGAACAGCTGAAAGATCAACTCCGGGTTGCTGTGTTTGAGGCACATTTCCCGGATTCATTGTATTTGTTGGAGTTACTTTTGTTGCATCAAAAACGCCTGATAAATAAAGAACCAGCAAAATAAATACGATTCCTCCAAACACCATTCCATAAATAACCTTTGAATCAAGTGTTTTTGATGTTTGTTTACCAATTAAATCAGCTGAATCATCTTTAACTTTTTTCTTCAGTTTGGATTTTAATTCAACACTTATTTTTGTTCCGCATTTGGGACAATATTCAAATTCACTACTTCTGATTTCATAGTAACAATTCGTACACTTAACCATTAATTACCTCCTTTACCAAAAGAACCTTCAGAAATTTTCTGCTGAATACCGCGATCAACCATTTCTTTAAAGTCTTTCGAAAACTTAAAAGTAGGTACATAATGTTCTGGTACAAAAACTTTTTCACCTGTTTTAGGATTTCTTGCCTGTCGGGCTTTTTTCTTTTTAACCTTATAACTTCCGAATCCTCTTATTTCGATACTTCTACCTTCGGCTAAAGTATCAATAATGGAGCGAAGAAATCCTTCAATAATTGCTTCGGTTTCAAGTTTAGTTAAACCAGTTCCAGTTGCAACTCTATCTACTAAATCTGCTTTTGTGGCATTCATAATTTCTACACTTTATTTATTTTTGGGCTGTAAAATTATTAAACCTTGTCGCTAAAAGCAATTTTAACTCATTAAAAAATAATGAATTACCGAGACCAAAGGTTTTAACTATTTCATAATTGTTCTAAATCTCATTTTGAACTGTCAGGAAAATTTCTAAATGCATTTATTGATTGGTTTGATAAGATAATTCTGGCATTTAATTAGAAAAACAATTTAGTCATTTTTGGAGGGCTTTTGCCTCTTATAGAAATAATAAATATAACTTTACTTGCTTTTTCAGTTGGGCTTTTGGCTCTGATGGGAATTTCTTACCTTGTTTATCGTTATCGCGAGTCAAACCAAAAGCAAGCAAGCCATTCTGAGCAGAAAACTGTCAAAATCACTCCAAAAGAAATAAAAGTTCTGAATAGTTCTGAATCTGACGATAAGAAATCATTTAAGAAAGTTTCCAGATATCAGATCATTAAAACTTATTCTCAAACCAGAAATCTTGAAACAAAAACTCCTATAACTGAAAAATTTATTGTAATAAATAAGACAGCACCTTCGTTAAAGAGGACCCATTCTCCCAAGTATATTTATCTTGTCACTTCGACTGCTAACAAGTAATTTTCCTAAAAAATAAAAATAAATTATGGAACAAGCGACCATTCATATTAAAAATATGGTTTGCAACCGTTGTATTAAAGTTGTAAGAGAAGAATTAGAAAATCTGGGATATCAGGTTAATTCCATCATTTTAGGCGAAGCCTCAATTCAGACAGCAGACAAAATTAATTTTGATCTTATAAACAAGGTTTTAACAGAAAATGGTTTTGAATTAATTGATTCGAGACAATCAAGAATAATTGAAAAGATAAAAATCACTGTTATTGAAACCATAAGAGAAATGGCCGAAGGAAAATTAAAGAATATCTCTTTTACAGATTTGCTGCAGGAAAACTTAAATCTTAGTTACCAATATTTATCAACTTTGTTTTCATCATCAGAAGGAATTACGATTGAGAAGTATATCATTCTGCAAAAGATTGAAAAGGTTAAAGAGTTGATTGTGTACGATGAACTGTCTTTTAGTGAAATTGCTTATCGCTTGGGTTACAGCAGTGTTCAGCATCTTTCAAGTCAGTTTAAGAAAATTACCGGCTTAACTCCTTCCCACTTCAAAAAAATTAAAAGCTTCAAACGGAATCCGCTCGATAAAATTATCTGATTATTCTATAAACATTCCTTAAAATTTTATAATGTCTTCTGTGTGCAAGAATTATAATTTTATAATGTAAAAAATTAAAGGAGAGAAAAATGATTGAACAATTTAAAGTAGAAGGAATGTCTTGCCAGCACTGCGTAATGGCAGTGAAAAAAGAATTAAATAAATTGGAAGCAAAAGATTATAAAGTTGAAATAGGATTAGTAGAAGTTGATTTGCAGAAAAACAATTTAACCCGTGAACAGATTAAGCAGGCAATAGAAAAAGCAGGATACATTGTAGTTGAATGAACAAAATTGAAACTAAAAAAATTTCCCTGCCAATTGAAGGAATGACCTGTGCCAGCTGTGTTGCCAGAGTTGAAAAGGCAATCAGTAAAGCGCCAGGAGTAAAAAATGTTTCAGTTAATCTTGCGAGTGAAAAAGCTGTAATTGAACTTGATGAGACTAATTTCGATTTAGAAACAATTAAAGAATTGGTAGAAGATGCTGGCTATAAAGTAAATCTTCCTGCACAAGATAATTCTGAGAAATCTTTCTTAGAATCTACTACAAAATCTCACACTTCAAATTATGAAGTTGAGATTAGAAAAGACTTCTTATTTTCATTGCTGCTTACTTTACCGGTTTTCATTCTGAGTATGGGAATGATGTGGACAGATTTCAGAAATCTTATCCCATTAACTGATGAACAATTGAATAAGATACTTTTAATTCTTACAACTCCAATTGTGTTCATTCCCGGTAAAAGATTTTATCAGATATTCTGGAAAAATACTCTGCACTTGACTGCAGACATGAATTCGCTTGTAGCAATCGGAACCGGCTCTGCATTTTTATATAGTTTAGTGTTAACACTATTCCCTGAAATTTTTCCTCATCAGCATATTTCACATGTTTACTTTGATTCTACAGCAGTAATTATAACTTTAATTTTAATGGGAAAGTGGCTCGAAGCCAGGGCAAAATCAAAAACAAATGATGCAATTAAAAAACTAATTGCATTAAGACCTGAAACTGCTACTGTGATTGTTGACGGAATAGAATTAGAGAAAAAAATTGAAGAGCTTCGGATTGGCGATCTTGTAATTGTTAAACCCGGTGATAAAATTCCAGCCGATGGAATTATCATAAAAGGTTATTCAATTGTGGACGAATCAATGTTAACTGGTGAAAGTTTGCCAAATGAAAAATCCATAAATGATAAAGTATTTGGTGGAACGATAAATCAAAATGGTACTTTTGAATTTCGTGTAACTGCGATCGGAGATAACTCGGTTCTTGGGAATATAATCAGAATGGTTGAAGAAGCTCAGGGCTCCAAAGCACCAATTCAGAAACTTGCTGATAAAATTGCTTCTGTGTTTGTTCCTGTTGTTATCTTAATTGCTCTGTTATCATTTACTTTCTGGCTTATTTATTCAGATAATTTTAGTATTGCTTTAATGAACTTTGTTGCTGTATTGATTATCGCTTGTCCCTGTGCATTAGGATTAGCAACACCTACTGCACTTATTGTTGGTTTAGGAAAAGCTGCTCAAAAAGGAATTTTAATTAAGAATGCTGAAAGTCTCGAACTTGCTCATAAAGTAAATGTAGTATTGCTCGACAAAACCGGAACGATTACAGAAGGAGTTCCGCAGGTTAGCAAAATAATTCCAATTGGAGCAGATGAGACTGAAATTCTTTCTCTCATATATCCAGCTGAAAAAAGATCTGAACATCCTATTGCTAAAGCCATCGTGAATTATGCTGAAAAATCTGAGCTTAAAGAATATTCTTTGGACGAGTTTGAAAGTCGGACTGGTTTTGGAATTAAAGCAAAAGTAGAAGGGAAAGAACTTCTGATTGGTAATGAGAAGTTTATGAGAGAGAACAATATTGCTTTCACTAATGCAGAAATATTTCCCAATTCATCAATTGAATTTGAACCAACTTTGATTTATGTATCAATGAATGGGAAATTAATTGCGACAATTTCAATCGCAGATAAAATTAAAGAGGATTCAAAAACTGCAATCGATTTATTAAAGCGAATGAACATCAAAACGGTTATGTTAACTGGTGATAGTATTAAATCAGCACAAGCAATTGCAAATCAGATTGCTATTGATGAAGTGAAAGCAGAATTACTGCCGGAAGAAAAATTAAAAATTGTTGAAGAGTATTTAAATCAAAATAATATTGTTGCATTTGTCGGTGATGGAATAAATGATGCTCCTGCTTTGGCAAAAGCTCACGTTGGTATTGCAATGGGCTCCGGAACGGATGTAGCGTTAGAAACTGCTGATATTGTATTACTAAATGGTAACCTGATGAATGTTGCAAGGTCATTTCAGATTTCCAAATCGGTAGTAAGAACAATTAAGCAAAATCTTTTTTGGGCATTCATTTATAATGTTATTGGAATACCTTTAGCTGCACTTGGACTTCTCAACCCAATGATTGCTGCGTTAGCAATGTCATTTAGTTCTGTTTCAGTGGTAAGTAACTCATTAAGATTGAAACGCAGTAAGATATGATTATTATTGATTAAACAATCTTAAACTTCTTGAGAACCAGAAATAAATCAGTGAAAGTCAACTTGAGCACTTATTGCAAAAGCAAGAAAGATTTCACTAATAAATAAATGAGATTATATCTTTTCGTGAGCACAATCATTAGTGAAAGAAGTTATCTCTACTCAAAAGTTCTTATTCTCTGAATGGAATTTGAGGTGAAGATAAATTCATTATCTATCAGTGATATATGAGAAACAAAATTTATTTCACAGAGAACCACAGAGAAAAGTCAAGAGAGCCGCAGAGATAGAATAGAGGGGGTGTCTAACAAGTTAAAAATTGTC
>JAIMAZ010000154.1 GCA_023511695.1 Ignavibacterium sp. | reverse complement strand
GACCAGGCCTTAAAGAGGTGGTCTCTTTGGTTACAATTAATAAATCCTTTAAAGTCAAGGAAGAAGCCTTTGAAGGGGATATTGACCGTTTTTTCAGTATTCCGGAAAATCATAATGAACTGCTTCGTAAAGCCGAGGCCTACCGGCAAGTGAAATACAAAACTACTGTAAACAAGTTGCCTAACGGAGAGTGGCTTGCCGAACACCCGGAACTGCCAGGATGCCGCATCCATGGCAAAACGCCCGAAGAGGCGAAATCACGGCTGGAGGAAGTTAAGATTTCCTGGATTTATGCCGCACTGGCCGAAGGTTGCCGGATTCCCAAGCCATCGGACGTTTTATTGCTTGCAGAAACCAACTGATCTGACTCAGAAAGGAAAACAACCATATAGACTTTTTGAACTCCCTGCCCGGGGGTTTTTATAACGCTTAGGAAAGTACAATTCTCCTCTGTTTCCGACTTTCCGTTAAAAGCGTTTCAAAAAAAGGAAAATGGATATTCATTAAATTAGACCAAGCATATTACATGCTGATAAATCTCGGAATGAACGCGGATCTTCTTTATTTTTCATCAAATAAAACGCCTCATAACAAATACCAATTCAAACTCGCTTTCACCGACAAAACAGGTTTCACCATAAAATTCAAATGGTTTGGATACATACACTTAGTTCAAGAAAAAGATATAATCAAGCATAAATTAACAGCCAAACTTGGAGAAACACCAACAGATGAAAAATTTACACTAAAATATATAAATTCTCTAAAAACTTGCTGATTTTAATATAAAGTGTTATAATTATACACAATTATTTGAAAAATTTGGCAATGGAGGGCATAAAAAAAGCCACAGTTAAGTGGCATTTTCTACTGGTCGTGAGCGCGGGTGGGCTCGAACCACCGACCCTCTGCTTAAAAGGCAGATGCTCTACCCCTGAGCTACGCGCCCTTAAAAAATTTGAGTGCCAAATATATATAACACGAATTTTTTATACAAATTATTGAAATTTATTAATGGTGGGATATGACAGAATTAGCAAAAAATTCCAAAATTCTCGTTTGTGATGACGAAGAAGCATTGTGTTACCTTCTTAAAGAACAATTGATTGAAGAAGGTTTCAATGTTGACGCCGTTTATGACGGCAAGTATGCTATCGAGGCAATCAAACAAAAAAATTATGACCTTGTATTACTTGACCTGAATATGCGCGAAGTTCAAGGTGAGGAAGTACTTAAATTTATCAAGGATGAATATCCGTCCATCGAAGTAATTATTCTTTCCTCACAGACAGAAATGAAAAAAGCTATCCAGTGTATTAAACTTGGTGCCTATGATTATCTTCCCAAACCTCATGATCCTGAAGAATTAATTTTAACAATTAATCGTGCACTTGAACACAAAAGTCTCTTGCTCAAAACAGAACTGCTTGAAAAAGAAGTTCTGAAAAAACACCCGGTAAATATTATCGGAACAAGCAAAGCATTACAGAGAGTTTTAACATTAGCAAACAAAGCTGCAATGTCTGATTCAAATATTCTGATAGAAGGAGAAACAGGAACAGGTAAAGAATTATTTGCTGAATACATTCACAAACAATCTGCAAGAAAAGATAATCCTTTTGTTGCTATTAACTGCGCTTCTCTTCCAGATCAATTAATCGAAAGCGAACTGTTTGGTCACGAAAAAGGCGCATTCACAGATGCAAAATCAACCAAGCAGGGATTGGTTGAAATTGCTCACGGTGGAACTTTATTCCTTGATGAAATTGGTGAGCTGAGTTTAACACTTCAGCCAAAGCTTTTAAGATTTCTGGAGAATGGTGAATATAGAAGAATTGGCGGAATAACAAATCTTACTTCCAATGTGAGAGTTATTGGTGCAACAAACAGAAATTTGTTGGAAGAAGCAGAAAACAGAAATTTCAGAAAAGATCTTCTTTTCAGATTGAATGTTATTACTCTAACCATTCCACCATTGAGAGAGAGAAAAGAAGATATAATAATGCTTGCAAATTATTTTCTTGAAGCAAAATCTCCGGTCAGATCCCCGAAAAGACTTTCTCCCGAAGCAGCAGAGTTATTGATGAACTATGAATTTACCGGTAATGTTCGTGAGCTTGAACACATAATAGAGCGTGCAATAATCTTTGCTGATGGTGATACTATTAAAGCTGAGGATTTGAATCTTCCTGTTGCAAGAGGTGGAAATGTTGCCAGAGGCAGAGGGCCAGTCGATATTCCTTCTGATATACTTAGTATGGAAGAACTCGAAAAATGGCACATTGAAAATGTACTGAATGCAAATAAGTGGGATCGTACTCAAACTGCCATGCAATTGGGAATCAGTCCCAAAACTCTTTATACAAAGATTAAAAAATACGAATTGAAGCAGAACTGATTAAATGTCTGATGATTTGTTAAGAAGAATTAATGCAATCGAATTATTTGAACTTCAGAATACTGGAATTGCATTAACTGATAAAACTTTTAAAGTAATATGGTTTAATAAAAGTTTTAAGAAAACTGCCGGAACTGGCAGAATTAAAGGTATATCTTTAACAAGTCTTTTTAACATATCCCTTCCCAACGAAAGTGAATTAACTTCAAGCTCCAAATCAATAGTAGTTCCTCTTCCGTCTTATGGAAAAAATTTAATAATCTCTCCAATTTCTCAACAGAAGAAAAATGATACAGGTGCTTTTTTTGTTGAATTGTTCCCCCTTTCGGATTATAGCGGCGATATTCAGAATGATCAGATAATTCAGAACCTGAAATTCCAAAAAGAGCTGCAGGAAATTCTTATTCTCTTGCTTAAAGAAAAATCAGTTGAAATAATTTCAGAAGAAGTTCTTTCAAGACTTTATAACATTACAAAAAGTGACTTCGGAATTGTTATTCTTCACAACAGAGAAGATAAAAAACAATATATCTACTTTGATCCACAGAATATTCTCACATCAAAAGAAGAAATTGAGAAAGCTGTAAATTATAATTCATCCTTCATCACAAAATGGCTCGAGCTAAACAGAAGACCACTGCTTGCGCTGAATCATCAAAACAATATTGGTTATGGATTAGTACAATCACTTAACTGCGAATCAATTTGTATTGCGCCGTGTTATTTTGACAATGTATTACAATCAGAAATTATTTTAGGTAAACTAAACAGCACATTTTCTTCATCTCATATCAGTATCGTAGAGCAATTTGCGACAATACTTTCATTTGCAATAAGTAATATTAAAACACGTGAGCTAAATCAGGCATTAGAATCAAGATTATTACAGGCACAAAAACTTGAAACGATTGGAAAACTTTCCAGTGGAATGGCTCACGATTTTAATAATCTTCTCTCAAGTATTTTCGGCAGTCTTAATCTGTTAAGAAGCAGAGTTCCTGCTACTGAATCGGTAACAAGATTGATTGATAATATTGAGAACTGTTCAATCAGAGCAAGGGATTTAACAAAAGGATTACTTGCATTTGGCAAACCAACTCCGAAGAGGAAAGAAATTGTTTATCCGAATCTTTTATTAAACGAGCTTATAAAAGTTATCGTTCAAACTTCCCCGAAGAACATTACAATTGAAGAAAAAGTAGAAAGCAATCTGCATAGTATTCTTGGCAACAGTACAGAAATTTATCAGATACTTTTAAATCTCTGCGTAAATGCAAAAGAAGCTATTGAAGGAAAAGGTAAAATCATTATTGCTGCTGAGAACGTTTTAATTGATGATAAAAATTCAATCAATTATCCTCTCTTGGACAAAGGCAAGTATGTTAAATTGTCCGTGAGTGATACCGGTGTTGGAATTGATGAAGAAAATCTATCAAAAATTTTTGATCCTTACTTTTCTACAAAACAGAAAGATACAGGTTCCGGCTTGGGTTTATATGTTACTTATGGAATAATTAAAGCTCACAACGGCCATATTGATGTTTCCAGTAAAGTTGGTGAAGGTACTACATTCGATGTTTACATTCCGGCTTTTGAACCAAATAAAATTGATAGGACAAAAGCAGCTAATAAAATTATTATGCTTGCAGATGATGAAGAAATGTTAAGCGATATTCTTGGTGAAATGCTCGAGACTAATGGCTATTATGTAGTTAAAGTAAAATCCTCTGAAGAAGTAATACAGGTTTTAACTGAAGAAATAAAAGTTGACCTTTTAATTATTGATTACAATATGCCGCAAATGAACGGTTTAGAATGTGTAGCAGAGTTGAGAAAAAGAAATTTTAATATGCCAGTAATACTTTCATCAGGAAGTTTAAGTTTTGAAGATGCTGATTTGGAAAAAGTTAAAATCAACAGTAAACTTCTTAAGCCATATGAGTTCGAAACAATGTTAAAGACCATTCAGGAGCTACTTTAATCATTCTATCATTTCTTTATTTTCATCATTATTTTCTTCATCAAGTTTCACCATTTTAATATTGGAAGTGTACTTGGACAGAATCGGTGTTCTGATTTCATTTAACTGATTAAGTACATCTGTAATTTCTTTAATTGCTATGTCAATATAATTCATCCTTTTCAATATCAGATCTTTAGATATTTCATCCTTCTCAAGTTCCCGTTTTATTGCAGCAGAGGATAAACTCAGAAGTGTAAGTGGCTGCTTAATTTTATGGTTTGCAGTTACTACAGTAGCCATAAAAGTATCGCGCTTTTCTGCTTCCAAAAGAAGTTTATGCGCTTCGGATAATTTTAATGCTGACTTAACTCTTGCAAGCAGTTCAACTCTGTTGAATGGTTTTTTTATATAATCGAACGCACCAGCCTCAAGTCCTTCTTTCGTATCATCTGCACCGGATTTTGCTGTAACAAGAATAATAGGAATATCTTTTGTTGCAGGATCATTTACAAGTCTACGACATACTTCAATTCCAGTAATATCAGGCATCATCACATCCAGCAGAATTAAATCCGGAAGTTCACTTATTGCTTTCTCAATTCCTGTTGAACCGTTATATGCAGTTATTACTTCATAACCTTCATGCTCCAATCTATCCTGAAGCATAAAAACATTTTCTGGAAGATCATCTATCACTAGTATTTTTTTCATATCGAATTTGATTTAACTTTTAAGAAAAGCTGACTAATCTTAGTTGAAATAATTGTTGAATTAACCGGCTTTGGTATATAATCATTAAAGCCGTTTTTAAGAATAATTTCTTTATCTCCTGCCATTGCTTTAGCAGTAACTGCATAAACCGGAACATCGCTCATCTTTTTTATAGAACGAATATTCTTTAAAGTCTGAAAGCCGTCCATTCCAGGCATCATAATATCGAGCAAAATTAAATCAGGTTTAATGTGATCCAGCATCTTCAGGCATTCAATTCCTGATTTAGCCAGATAAGTTTTATACCCCAAAGCTTGAACTAATTCATTCATTGTAAAGAGTGTATCGGGATCATCATCAACAATTAATATTTCTTCTCTGTCTTTCTGTTTCAAATTATTTATGCTTACAGTATTACCTGCTAATTCTGTTTTACTTTTTTCCTCAATACTTGTTGGATACTTCGAATCTTCCTGCTGCTTGATTCTGTCACGGACAATTTTAAGTACATCCATCGGATGGCCTTGAGATTTGATTGCAATGTGTTCAACAATAGAATTTAGTTCTTGCTTTTCACTGTCAGTTAAATCCTTTGCAGTACTTATGATTACGGGAATATTTCTGGTCAGCGGACTGTTTTTTAATTTATGAGTGAGAGTAATTCCATCAACCTTTGGCATTATCAGATCAATAATAATTAAATCAGGTTGAACCTCAGCAATTTTGTTGAAAGCATATTCGCTCTCCTGAATATATTCTATTGTGATGCTTTCACTCTTAAATTCTTTTGTAAACTTTTCGAACTCAAGCTCATCATCATCAACTATAACTATTTTCTGAATTTTTCTATTAGTTGATGCTTCGAGTTTATCGAATGCTGCTAACAGATTTTCTGATGTGATCGGTTTTACAAGATATTCAAATGCGCCCAGACCTAGTCCAACATTTTTCTCACCAATAAAGGATACAAGTATTACCGGAATATCTTTGGTGTTGGAATTTTCTTTAAGTTCTTTCAACGCTGTCCAGCCATCTTTATCAGGCAGTATTACATCAAGAGTAATGGCAAAAGGCTTATGCTCAATGGCGAGTTTAATTCCTGTTTCAGCATCAGATGCAAAAATAACTTCGTAACCTCGCGTAGTCAGATACTGTCCAATTGTAAAGCGCACATCAGGATCATCATCAATTACAAGAATTGGTTTATCAGTATTTTGTTTTGCAATTTCAATCGAATCAATTTGCTGTTCTGATTTCCAGCTGTCATTTCTGTAATGGACAGGAATAGTAAATGAAAAGATTGAACCTTTCCCAACTATACTTTTAACCCAGATTTTTCCGCCAAGCAAATCTATTATCTTCTTTGAAATTGCTAATCCTAATCCTGTACCGCTGTATCTTCTGGTTGTAGAACCATCAACTTGTCTGAATTCTTCAAAGATAATCTTTTGTGCATCTTCAGGAATTCCGATTCCTGTATCACTGACAGAAAAGACAAGAAAATTATCTTCAGTAATCGCAACGCTTAATTCAATGTTTCCTCTGTCAGTGAATTTAACAGCATTGCCAAGAAGATTTATAAGCACCTGAGAAACTCTTCCTTTATCAGTCGTGATGATTACTCTAGTATCGCATTTACGATTGATTGTAAATCTCAAACCTTTTTCATTTATCAGCGGTTGAATTGTGGAAGCAACATCTTCAATTAATTCTTCTAAAAGAATTTCTTCTTCTCGTATCTCCATCTTGCCAGCTTCAATTTTCGACAAGTCAAGAATATCATTAATCAGATTCATAAGTCGTTTGCCGCTTTTCAAAACAACCTCTAACCGTTCCCTGTTTTTATCATCTAGCTGAGCTTTATCAAGAATAAGTTCAGTTAATCCAAGTATAGAATTCATAGGTGTGCGAAGTTCGTGCGACATACTGGCAAGGAACTGTGATTTAAGTTTAGTTGATTCTTCAGCTTTCTCTTTTTGTATTTCAAGCTCTCTTGCTTTTTCTTTCAGCTGTTCAGAAAGTTTTAACAAAGTTTCGTTCTGATTTTTGATTTGCTCATTTTGTTTTTGCATTTCTCCATTCAGTCGGCTTAACTCTTTGACAAAATTTTCTAACTGCACGAAAGCTTTTGCATTAGTTAAACCAATAGCCAACTGTTCCTGAATTTTAGAAAGATATCTGAT
>JAIMAZ010000016.1 GCA_023511695.1 Ignavibacterium sp. | reverse complement strand
GATTAATACTCCTTCTATTTTTGGTGGAAGTGATGTTCATAATGAAGAAGATGAGAGTTTCATTGGTGAGCATGCACGAGTTGGATATTCTGAAGAAGAAATAGAAGCAAAACTTCATCCGATTGGATTTACAACATATCAATCAAAATATACTTATGGATTCTGGGGTGATAAAGCCTGGCGATTAGGAATTAAATATCCGATGATGCTTTTGAATTTGAGTAAACTGTTTTTTGTCATTCTTCCTTTCTATTATTTAATAACATTCCCATTTACTTTTATTATGATGTACTTAGATTATAAATCAAAAAATATAATCGGTTCAGGAATTAATTTTATCGCAAAAAAAAAAGTTTAACGGAGAATAAATGACAAAACAAAAAAAAGTCGGCAAAGAAACAAAATCCCAATCAGAAAGTTTTTTCAGCAGATTTAATCTGAACGAATTAATTCCGCAAAAGCATCATCCTTGGATAGCCATACTAATTATTCTAATTCTGTTTCTGATTTTTCTCAATCCATTGTATTTCGGAAATAAAACATTTCAGTCTGGTGATATAATTACAATGGAGAGCATGAAAAATTATATTGCTAAGGACCGTGTTGGATTTTCACTCTGGAATCCTTACATCTTTTGCGGTATGCCTGCTTATGCGCTGGGAACAGAACAAACCTGGTTTAATCTTATTTATATGGTTTATACCGGAATCAGATCAGCTTTCTCTTCGTTATTTTCAGTACAGTATGCAATGTGGAGTTTTTATCTGATAGTTTTAGGTATAACATCATTCTTTCTGGTAAGGTATCTGACTAAAAACACTCTAATAGCTTTATTTTCTGCAATTGCTACTTCGTTTTCAACTGGCATAATTGTATTCCTTTTTATTGGACATGTAACCAAACTTACCTCATTGTGTATGTATCCATTGTTATTTCTGATATTACTGAAACTTAAAGAAAAGATAACTTTATTAGATTTTCTTTTACTTATAGTTACCTTACAAATTTTTATTCAGGGATTTCATGTTCAGATAATTTTTTATACTCTATTCTCAGTTGCAATCTATTTTGTTTTCTTTTTGGTAAAGTCTTTAAAGCACAAAGATCATTTTCAAACTAAAGCTATCTTTAAATCTGCTATCAGCTTTGTATTCGCAACAATTATTGCACTTCTAATACAATCTGATAATTTTACTCAAATTTATGAATACACACCTTATTCAACACGCGGAACTGAAAGTATTATTGAAAAGGAAACACCTAAAACAGAACAAAGTGAGTCTGATTATTATAATTATCATACTGAATGGTCTTTTTCTCCTGGTGAAGTTCTTACTTTTGTGGTTCCTTCTTATTATGGCTTTGGAAATTCAAAATACAAAGGACCGCTTACAAATAATCAGGAAGTTGAAGTAAATACATACTTCGGTCAAATGCGCTTTGTTGATGTTGCAATGTATATGGGAGTTTTAGTTTTCTTGTTAGGAATATATGCAATGATTGTCTTTCGAAAAGAACCATTTGTCCAATTCTTAACTATTCTTACTATTATTTCTCTTCTGATTTCTTTCGGAAAAAACTTTCCGGTTTTATTTGATTTGATGTTCTACTATTTCCCTTATTTTGATAAGTTCAGAGTTCCCTCGATGATTTTGGTTTTGGTGCAGATGAGTATGCCTGTTTTGGCAGGATTTGGTTTATTGAAATTAATCTCACTAAGAGAAGAAAAGAATGAAAAGATCAGAATAACTTTAAGAAATATAGCATTGGCAGTTTCAGGCATTTTTGTACTAACACTCGTTCTCAATAATCCAATATCAAACTGGTTTATTGGAAGAGTGAACGATTATGCCGCTTCGATTCAACAATCTAATCCGCGTTTGGCTCAGCAATATCAGGTTTTGGCTGAATATACTGCGCAGATGTTTACAACTGATTTAATGATGGCAATGCTTTTTATTAGTGTTGCTGTTTGGAGCATTTATCTTTATGTAAACAAAAAATTCAGTGCGGATACAATGGTTGGAATTTTTATTCTGCTTACTTTAATTGATCTTTGGAGAATTGACGCACGTGGCACAAAATATATTGATAATCCTGACATAAAAAATTTATTCACTAAACCGGATTATATATCGTTCATTGAACAGCAAAATGAAAAACAACCTTTCAGAATTTTCAACCTAAAGCAAGATGGCTCAATTGGCTCATTTAGTAATAATGCTAATTTTCATGCATACTTTTTAATAGAAGATTTTTACGGATATTCGGGAATTAAACCTCGTGCTTATCAGGATTATATGGATGTTGTTGGACCTGTTAATCAACAACTGTGGAATATGCTCAATGTAAAATATATTATTACCGATCAAGCGGCAGTTCTTCCGGGACTGAAACCAATTTATAATTCAGAAAAATCTTTTGTGCTGCTAAATGAAAATTACTTACCGCGAATGTTTTTTGTTGATAAAGTAGTAAAGATGTCTGCACTGGAATTTCTGAATAAAATAAAATCAGGAGAAATAAATCCTCGTCAAACTGCAATAGCTGATAATGCTCCATTAAATACGGAGACTCCTGATTCCACTGCTGAAATTAAAATTACCAAATATGATGAAGCTTTAATTGAAGCAGAAGTTAATGCTTCGGGCAATAATTTTGTTTTCATTGGTAATACATATTTACCTGGATGGAAAGCATACATTGATGGAAATAAAACTGATGTGTACAAAACGAATCACGGCTACTTAGGAATAGTGGTTCCAAAGGGTTCACACAAAGTAAAAATTGAATATACACCAACAAGCTTTTTTATCGCAAAGAATATTGCATTGGTGCTTAGTTCACTTGTTTTGGTTGGTTTACTAATCGCTTTGTTTTTAGATTATAGAAATAAACGCAAACCAATTTCAGCGTGATTGAAAATAATATAAATACTAAAATCAATTTTAGTTCTGAGACATTCAAAAAATATATTGCGAACACAGGGTGGATGTTCGCAGAAAAAATTTTTAGAACACTAATTGCTTTCTTCGTCGGAATTTATGTTGCCCGATATCTTGGTCCAGCTCAATTCGGATTATTAAACTACGCTATAAGCTTTGCTGGTCTGTTTACATCTTTTGCAAATCTGGGAATGGACAGCATAGTTGTTCGCGAGTTAGTAAAATTACCTGAACGAAAAGATGAAATACTCGGAACAGTTTTTCGACTTCGATTAGTTGGTGCTTTTGTGACAATATCACTTGTTACTTTAACAACATTTCTGGCTAATGAACCATCATTCAATCTTTTACTTATCGTTATAATTTCTTCTGCAACTGTTTTTCAATCAATTACGATTGTTGAACAATTTTTCCAATCCAAAGTTCAGGCAAAGTATAATGTTATTGCTCAATCAAGTTCGTTTGTTATTGCATCAATTATAAAAGTAATGTTAGTATTTTTTAATCAACCATTGATTTACTTTGCAATTGTTCAAACTCTCGAAATATTATTTATTGCAATAGGTTATTACTTTGTTTACACAAGTAATGGATATGCTTTTTCGCAGTGGAAGTTTGTGAAAGAAACTGCAAAAAATTTATTTCGGGATTCCTGGCCTTTGGTATTGTCTGGCGTTGTGATAGCCATTTATATGAAAATAGATCAGGTGATGATTAAATATTTTATGTCAGTTAAAGATGTAGGATATTATGCTGTAGCTGTAAAACTTTGTGAAGCATGGTATTTTGTTCCTATGGCAATAAGTACATCCGTTTTTCCCGCAATTGTAAACGCTAAACAGACAAATGAAAAATTATATTTAAGCAGATTGCAAAAGCTCTATGATTTTTTAGCAACCATTGCAATAGCAATCGCAATTCCTGTAACATTTCTTTCTGATTTTATAATCAACTTACTTTACGGACAAGCATATCAACCCGCTGCTTCAGTATTAACAATTTACATTTGGGCAGGAGTTGCAACATTTCTTGGAGTAGCCAGCAGTCAATATCTTATAAGTGAGAATCTTACCAAGCTTGCTTTTTACAGAACGCTAATTGGTATGATTGTAAATGTTATAATGAATTTATACCTAATACCGATTTACGGAATCAACGGAGCAGCAATTGCAACATTAGTATCATATTCATTCGCTACATTTTCAATCGGATTTACAAAAAAGACTTCACATCAGTTTATTATGATGATGAAATCTCTTTTATTTATTAACATCATAAAAGAAGTATTAAAAAATGGCCTTAACTTTAAGACAAAAGATTAGCTCAATCGGATATTTTTTGACCCATCCAAAAGCTCTTCGGATGATTTTTTCTATGAAAGAATTTGGTTATTTATGTGATGAAGGATGGTTTAAGTCATTAGATTGCGGTGAGCCAGTTGATAAAAATGGTGAGCCAATTCCATGGTTTACTTATCCCGCAATTGATTTTCTTAAAGAACGATTAAATAAAAATATGACTGTTTTTGAATATGGTTCGGGAAGTTCAACTTTATTTTTTGCCAAAAGAGTTAAAGAGATAATTTCTGTTGAAACAGATAAGGAATGGTATGAAAAGATAAAATTAAAAATGCCGGCTAATGTAAAAATTATTCTTTATGAAAAAGACAAATCTGATATTAATTATTCAAAAGTTATAGATTCGCTTAACAAGAAATATGATATAATTTTAATAGATGCAATTGAGAGGAATGAAGTATTGATGAATGCAGCTAACTACTTAAATGAAGGTGGTGTTATAATATTGGACAATTCAGATAGAATCGAATATAAAAATTCAATAAATGAATTAATCGATTTTCATTTTTATAAAATCGATTTTTGGGGAATTCAAGCTGCCTATTTAAATAAAACTTGTACAACTATTATTTATAAAACAACAAATTGTTTGGGAATATAATGAATCTATCGCCAGTCGCTCTTTTTGTTTATGCCAGACCCGAAGAAACATCTCAAACCATTGAATCATTGAAAAAAAACTTTCTTGCCTCTGACACAAAACTTTTTATTTTTTCAGATGGTGCAAGAAATGATGAGGATATGCCTTTTGTTGAAGAAGTAAGAAAATTAATTCGAAATATAAATGGTGGATTTAGTGATGTTCAGATTATTGAAAGGAAAAAAAATCTTGGTTTGGCTAATTCTATAATTACCGGTGTAACTCAAATTCTAGAGCAATTTGAAAAAATAATCGTTATCGAAGAAGACTTGATATCTTCCCCCAATTTTTTGAATTACATGAATGAAAGTTTAAACTTTTATAGAGACAGTAATGAAGTATTTTCGGTAACAGGTTATACATATCAATTGGCCGTTCCTGTTGATTATAAATTCGATAATTATTTTGTACCTCGGTGTGAGTCTTTAGGGTGGGGAACTTGGAATAATAGGTGGTCTAAAGTTGATTGGGAGATGAAAAATTTTAAAAATTTTATTAAGAATAAAAGATTGAGACAACAATTTAATTCAGTCGGAGCGGATTTGTTAGCTATGCTACTTAAACAACAAATTGGTATTTTGGATTCGTGGGCGGTTAGATGGTGTTACGCTCATTTCCAAAATAATGCTTTTTGTTCATATCCGATTAAATCTAAAATAATTCATATTGGAGTGGGAGGTTTTGCTACTCACGTAAAAAACGAAAATAAAATTTTAAACACGGAATTAGATGATGAACTAAAAGTGAACTTTTTATTTTCAGATGAAATTTTCCTTGATGACCGGATTATCAAACAATACAAAAAAATGTTTAGGAAAAGAATAATGAACAGATTGAGAACTTTGTATTATCTATTCAAATACTTAACAAAAAGATGAAATTATTCTTTAAAAAAATATATTTTTTTGTGCTTTCTTTATTAAGCACAATGAAATTCAAATTTTATATCTTAACTCATGATAACATTAAGGTAATAGTTGGTGCCGGAAAAACAAAAATTAAAGGATGGTTCAGTACAGAGGAATACTTTTTTAATATTGTAAATCCATGCGATTTTGAAAAATTCTTTAAAAAGAAAAAGATTGATTTTCTCCTCGCTGAGCATGTTCTTGAACATATTGATGAAGAACAGCTGAGTATAGTCATTTCAAATTTTTACAAGTATTCCAATAAGCATTGTAATATTAGAATAGCCGTTCCCGATGGTTTTCATCCAGATATTAATATATAAATTACGTCAAACCTGGTGGCATCGGTGCTGGAGCTAAAGAACATAAATCTTTGTTTAACTATAAAATTTTAGTGAATTTATTTGCATACAAAGGATTCCTCCCGGATTTGATTGAATATTGGGATGATAATGCTAAATTTTATAGTAATTACGAAGACGATGAGAAGGGAATTGTTTCTAGATCATTTGCCAAAGATGAAAGAAATTTCGATAATAAGCCATCATATACTTCACTAATAATTGAATTTCGAAAAAATTTTTAGGTTTTGATTTTTATCGAAAATTTTTAAGATTAAGTAGCCAATAAAAATAGGTGAAGCAATGAAAGCTTTAGCAATCCTCCTTTTGATTTTACTTTCCATTTTATCTTTCTCTTGTTCTGATCAATCAAATCTTATTAACAACAAAGAGAGTGGTAAAATTCTTTTAAAGATTGATCGTGCGAATGCACCGAGCAGTGTAACATTAATAACAGCAACACTTTCCCGCGAAGGTTATTCAAATATTACATCAACACTTAATTTATTATCAGACAGTACAGCAGATCTTTTAATGGATAATATCCCTGCAGGCAACTGGCACTTAAAAGTAGATGCAATGAACGATTCAATGGTTGTGTTATATACAGGAGAGACAGAAGTAAACATATTGGCAGGATTTGTAACAAATATAAATCTGAATTTACAACCGACGGGACAAGGTACAGGATCTATATACATTTATGTTACCTGGGGAGGAGCTACCACCACTAATTATAACTGGATTGATAATCAAACAAACCCGGTTCTTGTAGGAGGAAATAATTATTACGATTATTATGGAATTGCTCAACCAGTTGTATTGTATGATGAGAATAAATATAAAATGTGGTATTATGGAGATGCTGGCAATGCAAAAAAATATGTTTTATATGCAGAATCAACAGATGGGAAAAATTGGGTTAAGCATCCTGGTCCTGTTCTTTCACCAGGTAATAGCGGTTCATGGGATTCTTGGGCGGTTCAACCATGCATCGTAATAAAAGAATCCGGAATTTATAAGATGTATTATACAGGTTATTCAAACCAATATGACCCTTGGTTTATTGGAATGGCAACATCAGTTGATGGAATAAACTGGACTAAAAAGCCGAACCCGATTCTTTCATCCGGTTCTGGTTGGGAATATCAAATATCAGCTTCTTCAATAATTAAGAAAAATAATCAGTATTATCTTTATTACAATGGCAGGAACGCAGCTTATAATGAGAAGATTGGGTTAGCTATTTCAAATGACGGAATTAATTTTACAAAGTATTCCGGTAATCCAATTTTAACAAATGATAAACCTTGGGAAGGTTCTGGTGTAATGTGCCCAATAATCTATCAGGAAAATAACATTTATAAAATGGTCTATATGAGTGCTCAAGGTACAGGATTTGGCTTAGCTCAGTCAAGTGACGGAATAAATTGGACAAAGGATCCACAAAATCCATTTTTCAGAAAAGATCAGACAGCAAATGGTTGGGGAAATTCTAATATTGCTTATCCAAATGTCGTAAGAGTAAATAACGATTTTAGAATTTACTACAGCGGAGCAGCTAATTCTTACAATCCATATTATAAAATTGGATTTTTAAAACGGACTAATTAAACCAGACAACAAAGCCTCTCATTTAGAGAGGCTTTTTTATTTTTCAACACTTCGTTCAGCTCTCAATTATTTTTATCTTTGTGATAATTAAATGTTAACTTAAGATGAAAAATGTTATTGACAAGCCCGCATTAAATGACAATCGTAATTATAACTATTCAGGTTTTGAAGAATTTGAAAGACCGGATTACAAATATATCATCGAATTAGTAGAGGAAAATTCTAAAGTAATTGATTTGGGCTGTGGAAATGGTTCTCTGATAAAGCTTCTGAAAGAAAATAAAAATTGCAATGTAAAAGGAATTGAAATCTCCGACACTGGTGTGCAAATTTCCAGAAGCAGAGGCTTGGATGTAAATAAAGGTAGAATTGATGAAAAGCTTCCTTTTTCTGAGAATGAATTTGATTATTCTATTTGTCATGTAACTATTCAAATGTTAATGTATCCCGAAATTCTCATTCGGGAAATGAAGAGAATCTCTGAGTATCAGATAATTTCATTCCCGAATTTTGCATTTTATAAAAACCGTTTAGAGTTTTTGTTCAAAGGCAAAATGCCTGAGAAAATGTTATTCGGTTATAAGTGGTATAACACTGGTCATATTCATCAACTCTCAATAAAAGATTTTTTTGAATTGATAAATGAAATAGGCGGCTTTGAGGTGCTTAAACAAACTTATGTTAAATCTGATTCTGTAATAAAAAATTTTTTGATGAAATTATTTCCAAATCTTTTTCAACAAGTTTCAATTTTTCTCCTTTCAAAATATGAACGATAAAATTAAGGCATTTATTGAAAATCAAAATTTTAATCCAGGATTAATTGGACTAATTGTAAATCCATTTTTTATTGCAAGAAAAGGATTGGCTGAAACTATTAAATCTTTAGCCAAAGAAATAAACGGAAAGATATTGGATGTTGGATGTGGTACTAAACCATACATATCATTTTTTAATTACACGGAATATATAGGTCTAGAGTTTGACACTGGAATTGATTCAGAAAAAAAAGAAGCTGATTATTATTATGATGGTAAAACATTTCCTTTTAATTCTGAAAGTTTTGATTCAATAATTTGCAATCAGGTATTAGAACATGTTTTTGAACCGAAAGAATTCTTAAAGGAAATTAATCGCGTGCTCAAACCAAATGGGAAAATACTTCTGACAGTACCTTTCGTTTGGGATGAACACGAGCAGCCTTATGACTTTGCAAGATATTCTTCTTTTGGACTTAGTTATCTTTTTGAGCAGAATGGTTTTAAAGTATTGAGACAAGATAAAAATGTTCCAAACATTGCTGTGATTTTTCAACTTTTAAGCGGATACTTCTATAAAATTTCTCATCGGAAAAAGATTCTTAAATGGATTTTCACTCTCGTAATAATTTTTCCTTTAAATCTTATAGGAATGATCCTTGGAAAAATATTTCCTAACAATAATGATCTTTATTTAGATAATGTAATTCTTGCACAAAAAATATGACTTATAATTTCTGCACTCTCTTCGATTCAAATTATCTTTCAAGAGGAATTGCTCTTTATCGTTCACTTGAAAAACATTGCAGCAACTTCCATTTGTTTATCTTTGCTTTTGATAACAGGACTTATCAGTTACTGAACAAACTAAATCTTTCTAAAGCCACAATTATTTCTTTAACTGAATTTGAAGATGAAAAACTTCTGGAAGTGAAACCCACAAGATCAATCGCAGAGTATTGCTGGACTTCTACTTCATCAACAATTCTTTATGTCTTAGAAAATTTTGATGTTGATAATTGCACATATGTTGATGCAGATGTATTCTTTTATTCTTCACCTAAACCTATTTTTGATGAACTTGGTGATAATTCAATATTAATTACAGAGCACAGATACTCGCCACAATACAACAAAGAATTAAAGGCAGGAAAATATTGTGTGCAGTTTGTTACTTTTAAGAAAGATGAGAAAGGCTTAAAGGCATTAAGATGGTGGCGTGATAGATGTCTGGAATGGTGTTATGCAAGATATGAAGATGGTAAATTTGGAGACCAACTTTATCTTGACGACTGGACTGAAAGATTTGAAGGAGTTCAAGTCTTGCAACATCTTGGTGGTGGTTTAGCTGCTTGGAATGTTCAACAATATGATTTCAAAGTTGTAAATGATAAAATATTTGGAATTGAAAAATCTACGGGTAAAGAATTTGAAGTCATATTTTATCATTTCCATTATTTGAAATTTTTTAAAGATGGTAAAATTGAACTTGGCAGACGAACTTTATCAAAAGATGTTCTTAATATTTTTTATAAAAATTATATAAATTTCCTTGAGGATATTAAAAACGAATTATTAAAATTTGATTCCTCGTTTGATCCACACGGTTCTATGTTAAATAAATTCACATGGAAATCACCGATACTGTATTTTTACAGAAAACTTTTAGGAGTTTATAATATCTTTGACAAAGAAAAATTTATGGAAAATTGATGGCAAAACTTATTCATTTAAAAACCTTTTCTGACAAACGGGGAAATCTTACAGTTATTGAAGATCAAATTCCTTTTGAAATTAAAAGAGTTTTTTACATTTACGGAGTTGATGATTCAGTAAGAGGCGGGCACAGACATAAAACTACCCGACAAGCCGCTGTTTGTATTCACGGAAGTTGTATCGTCTCAAATAACGATGGAAAAAAAAAAGAAGACTTTGTGTTAGATCATCCAAGCAAATGTTTAATACTTGAAACTTATGATTGGCATACAATGCATCATTTCACACCTGACGCAGTATTGCTTGTTTTTGCAAACACCAAATTCGATCCCAACGATTACATCTTTGAAGAGTACAAATGATATTTTACGAAAACTTATTCGAATCAAATAAAAAATTTTTTGATGAGTTTACCAAGAAATTTCAGCAAGTACTTTCATCTGGCTGGTTTATTCTTGGAAGTAATATTGAAACTTTTCAAAAAGAATTTGCCAATTATCATAACTCTAAATATTGTATTGGAGTTGCAAGTGGTTTGGATGCATTAACGCTTTCTCTTATTGCTTCAGAAATTCCTGAAGGAAGCGAAGTTATTGTTCCTTCAAATACTTATATCGCTACTATTCTTTCTATTCTTCATGCTAAAATGAAGCCTGTTTTGGTTGAACCTGATATTGCTACATATAATATTGATCCGATGAAGATTGAAGAAAAGATCTCTTCCAAGACCAGGGCAATAATGGTAGTTCATCTTTATGGAAAAAGTTGTCAGATGGATTTGATATTACAACTTTGTAAAAAATATAACCTTGTTCTGATAGAAGATTGTGCGCAATCTCATGGTGCAAAGTTTAAGAATAAATTAACCGGAACCTTTGGCGAATTTGGCGCTTTTAGTTTTTATCCAACTAAGAATTTGGGTGCATTAGGTGATGCAGGAGCAGTAATTACTGATTCTGAAATTTTTGCTGAGCGTTTGAAAAAATTAAGAAACTATGGTTCATCCAAAAAATATTTTAATGATGTAATAGGTTTTAACTCTCGGCTTGATGAATTGCAAGCAGCTTTTCTTTCTGTGAAATTAAAATATCTGGATGAGATAAATCTGCATAAAAGAAAACTAGCAAAAATTTATCTCGATAATCTTAAAGATGATTTTATCAAGCCAGCAGTTGATGATGATTTTTATGATGTGTATCATATTTTTAATGTTAGGCATCCTAAGAGAGATAGTCTCAAAGATTATTTGTTGAAGAACGAAATACTGACTGATATTCATTATCCGGTTTCGCCAAATAAACAGAAAGCAATGCAGGGAATCATCGAAGGAGATTATCCGATTTCAGAAGAGATCCATACTACAATATTAAGTTTGCCTTGTTCTTATGGACATTCAGAGGATGATATTTATAAAGTTGTTGAGGTAATGAATAAATTTTGATGAACTACTTGATTAAAATATCATTTAACTTTTCTGCTATATTTTTTCTGTCAAATTTTTTTATCAGTTCAATATCGGGTTTATTATAAATAAGTTTATCAAATAATCCATTTAATTCTCCATCATATCTGAATAACCAACCGCTTTTAGTTTCATCGAGAATTTTTTTTACTTCTTCATTGTCGTTTCCAAATGCAATAATTGGTTTTCCAATTCTTAAGTACTCGAATAGTTTCCCCGGCACATGTCTTTTCTCTGATGCACAAACCAACAGATAATCTGCATTAGTAAGTTCTTCAAGCATTTTATGATAAGGAAGAAATCCGAAGTACTCTGTGATTGATTGCAATCCATAATTATTTATTGATTGTTTAATTAAAGGAGCTACTGTTCCAATAAATTTAATTTTAAACTTCTCACCTTTACTAAATCTTTCTTTGATTTCTTTCCAAAGCATTTCCGGATTTTGATAATCAAAAATATTTCCAGCATGCACAATCACTTTTTGATTGTCAAAGTCCGCTTCCTTTGGAAGGGGACTTAGGGAAATGCTCTTAAAATCCTCTTCATTGTATCCCCAATAAAGCACAAATGATTTTTCTTTTATGAATGGATATTTTTTGATGTAGTCCTGCTTCATCGATTCTGTAACAAAAATAATTTTTCTTGCGCTTTCTGCAACTGATTTTTCAAGTTGATTATCAATCTTCTTTGTGATGGAACTTCTTTTGAGATTTTGGTAGTAAACAATATCAACCCAAGGATCAATGAAAACAGGATAGTAGGGGATGGAAAATTTTTTTGATAATTTTTTTGCAATCAAATGTGTTGTGTGCGGCGGTCCAATTGAAATAATTGCATCAACATTTTCTTTGCTTAAAAACTTTTTGGCTTCTTTAACAGCAGGGAAATACCAACCTATTCGTGCATCAGGAATGAAAAGATTAACTCTTATCCAGATTGAAATCCGATGAGCAAGACTTTTATTCTCCAGTGAAATCGTTTCAGAAGCAATAAGTTTCTCTCCCGGTTTTTTCCCGATGAATTTTCTGTAAAGATTAAATGGTTCAACAGCTTTTGCTCTAATCACCTTCCAATTTGGATTTACTTTATTTAAAAGACTTTCGTCTTTCTCAGTAAAAGTTTCATCCTTAGTTGTAAGAACGATTGGTTCACAATTTAATTTATGAAGATGAGTCATTATATCAAGCGGCCAATGCAATGAAGCTTTTCCCGATGGCGGCCAATAGTATGTAATGAAAAGCACTTTCATATCTTATTTTTTCAAACCTATAAATCTGATTACATCCGCTTTGCCTTTATGATAATCGCCTTCACTCAATTCAATAGTAGTATTTTTGAGAAGCAAAATCTCACCGGTTGAATTTCTGAGTAACTCACTAAAAGATTTTAAAATATCTTTTTCATCATAAAGTAACTGAATGTCTTTTGGACCGCCAGAATTATTATTAATTTGATTTTTATTAAATGCTTCAAGTATTATTCTTCCGCCGGACTTTAGTGATTTGATAATTTTTGAGTGAACCAAATCTCTGATTGATGGTGATAGATGAACGAAAAACAAGCCCACTAAATCGTATTCATTGGTGGGATAATTGTACTCAGCCAAATCAGAAATGAAATAATTAATTTTCACTGATTTGCTCTCTGCAAGTTTTAATGCTTTGTTTTTTGCTGCTTCACTGAAATCAACAGCATCAACTACCCAACCTTTTGATGCGGCATAAACTGCATTTCTTCCTTCACCTTCGCCCGGAAGTAAAAGTTTACCTGCATCTGATAAATCAATTTGTTGTTTGAAGAATTCATTTGGCTCAACGCCATAAATAAAATGATCTTCAGAGTATCTGCTATTCCAAAATTCTCTGTCCATTTAATATTTATTTAACTATTTAATCAAATTTATACAAGTAAAATGGAATTTGAAACGAAACTATCATTATATATGTTTAAGAATAAATTACATTGGAGATAGTATGTTAATAGATATTTCAACTGCTTTGCCGCCGTATAAAGTTAATCAATCTTTAGCTGCCAGCGAATTAAAAAAGCGTATGGGAGGAACTTCTGCTATAAGCAGAATGATTGATATGGCAGCCAATCAATCAGGAATTGATCATCGCTATTTTGTTATTAAGGATGGAGAAGAAAATGCTTCTGATAAATTTTATACTAAAAATGATTTGCATTTCTCTCCTGATACCAAAACCCGTATGAATGAATATGAAAAGTGGTCTGTTTACTTAAGTAAACAAGCGGTAAGAGATTTAAGCGAAAAAAATAAAATAGATTTTGGTTCGATTGATAGATTAATTACAATTTCGTGTACTGGTTTCTTTGCACCTGGACTTGACTATGAATTAATAAAAGAGTTTAATATTTCGCCGGAAGTTAAAAGAACTAATATTGGATTTATGGGATGTGCAGCCGCGTTGGTTGGGATGAATTCTGTTTGGGAGGCAATGAAACAAAATGATAATGAGAATATTTTAATGGTAGCTGTTGAACTTTGTAGTCTTCATCTTCAAATCGAACCAACACGTGATAATATTTTAGCTAATATGATTTTTGCAGATGGTGCTGCAGCAGTGTTCTTTTCTAAAAAATATAATTCCGATCGAGTAAAACTTGAAATAAAATTTGCAGAATCATTTTTATTTGAAGACTCAGCGAAATTCATGGGATGGAAGATAGGCAATAATGGATTTGAAATGATGCTTTCATCTGAATTACCCAAAATCATTTTAAATTCTGCAGCTCCTAAAGCTAAAGAAATTCTGGCAAGAAGAGGAATCAACATTTCATCAATAAATCATTGGGCGCTTCATCCTGGAGGCAGAGCAATTTTAGATTCATTGCAAAGCGGCTTATCTCTTTCTGATGAACAATTAAAACCTTCAAGAGATGTTCTGAAAAATAATGGCAATCTTTCATCTGTCTCGATTTTGTTTGTTATGAAAAAATTTCTGGAAAATGTTAATCTTAAAAAAGATGATTACTTGTGTGCAATAGCATTCGGACCTGGATTAACTATGGAATTAGTACTATTTAAAGTTGTTTAATATGAAACGGTCTTATCAAGCTGAACTAATGGATGATTTTTCCATTAAAGATGAAAGAATTGACATTGCATTGAATGAGTTAAAGGTAATCAATAAATATCTCGGTGGAATTTTAACAACTAAAATTGCACTTAAACACTTCGTATTCTCTAATGATGAAAACTTAAGAATTCTAGATATTGGTTCAGGCTCATCTGATAATCTTTTAGCTATAAAAAACAAATATCAGAATCTGCAAATCCTATCTATTGATAAAAATATTCGTGTGCTTAAAGCTTCGGATAATATTGCTGTAAAAATAAATTCAGACGCTTTTAGACTTCCATTGAAAAATCAGAGTTGCGATATTGTTCATGCAGCACTTTTTTTACATCACTTCAAAGAAGAGGAAATAAAAATTCTTTTAGAAGAATTTTTAAGAGTTGCTAAAAGAGGAATTATAATCAACGATTTAAGAAGATCACTATTTGCTTTAATGGGAATAAAAATTTTAACCTTACTTTTTTCGAAAAGCGAGATGGTTAAAAATGATGCTCCTCTTTCCGTAAAAAGAGGATTTAATAAATTAGGTTTATTAAAGCTTCTTTCTGAAATGGAAATAAAAAATTTTATTATCAGAAAAAAGTGGGCATTCAGGTGGATGCTGATAATTAAACGATGAATCAACTTTTTACAGACATATTAATTATCGGTGGAGGACCAGCAGGTTCAACTGCCGCACTATTTCTTTCTGAATTGGGATTCGATATAACTTTAGTTGAAAAGAAAATTTTCCCCAGAGAAGTTTTGTGTGGTGAGTTTCTTTCCAAAGAAGTAACCGATATAATGAAAGAACTTAATATTTATAATGATTTTCTTTCTTTAAATCCAAACAAAATTGACTCATTCTGTGCAATTGATGACTCAGGTATTGAATTAAAATCCAATCTTAATTTTAATGCTTATGCATTGAAAAGATCTATATTCGATTCATTTTTATTGGAGAAAGCGAAATCCAGAAATGTTAAGGTTATTCAACCAGCAGAAGTAATCTCCGTCTTTAGATCAAACTCAGTATTTAGTTCAGAGGTTATTCAGGAAGACGATAATAAAATTAAAATCGAATCAAAGCTTGTAATATGTGCTTATGGTAAACAAAATATTTTAGATAAAAAGCTTGATAGAAACTTTGTTGACAAAAAATCCAACCTAAATGGCGTTAAATTCCATTTACCAACTAATTTACTTGAAGAGAAATTTGATGATGAGATTAGAATCTTTGTTGATAAAGAACTTTATTGTGGTTTGAATAAAGTTGATTCCGATGAGCTAACAGTTTGTTTTCTTGAAAACCGAAGCCAATCAAAGATACCATCACGCCAAAAACTATTAGAAGCAATAAAATCCAATAAGAACTTCAGAAAAATTTTTTCTGATGATGCAATTGAGTATATAAAATCCACAAACATATATGGAACGGGAAACATATTTTTTGGAAAAAAAGAAGTGGTTGAAAAAGGAATTATAATGGTTGGTGATTCTGCACAAGTTATTGCTCCTTTGGCCGGAGATGGAATTGGAATGGCAATGGAATCAGCAAAAATTCTGTTCACTGTTATCAAGAAATTTGATCTGTTAAAACCTGAAAAATTATATTCTGAATATAACAAGTATTTTAATGAAGCATTTTCATTAAGAGTAAAAACCGCTAAACTTATTCAAAGTATTATTCTCAATAAAACAACACGAAATATCTCTTTTAGTGTTGCAGATAAATTTCCATCACTTTTGCCATATCTCATAAAGTTTACAAGGAGTAATAAAAGACCTTGAAGTATTTTTTATATTTGTACAGGAGAAATTTAAGATTTTGCAATGAATGTGGACATTAAAAATATTCAGAGATTTATAGTAGTTGGTGACAGGGTTTTGATTAAACCTGAAAGTGAAGAAAGCAGAACTGCAAGCGGACTTTATCTTCCACCTGGTGTTACTGAGAAAGAAAAAATACAAAGCGGCTATGTAATTAAAGTTGGTCCGGGTTATGCAACTGCTGCTCCACCGGAGGACGAACCTTGGAAATCAACAGAAGAAAAAGTTAAATACATTCCTCTGCAAGCTAAAGAAGGAGACCTCGCTATATTCCTTAGAAAAGAAGCTTATGAAATTGAGTTCGATAAGGAAAAATATTTAATCGTTCCTCATTCAGCTATTTTATTGCTCATCAGGAACGAAGACCTTTTTGAATAGTTCAGAAAATCATTACTGCGATAGAAAAAAATAAAGAAGCACCAATTATAAATTTCATAATTATTGAAAAATCATTCGGTCTTTCTTTTGCAAAAACATTTCCAATCTTAAAATCGTCATTTGTCTGTGAGCGGCTTAGAGTCAGGTTCATATTCGTACTCCCGTTTTTATAATAGTAATGCAAATGGCGTGCAAGAATATTTTTTGCGAATAATATTTGAAAATAGTTTTATTTAGCAGGGAAGATATGTGGGTAAAATTTCAGGCGACACTTTTGACGCCTTAATTGGCGTTTAAGACAACTTTGTTAAGGCAGTTCTTTAATTTTCTTCAGTTTTCTTTGCAGCGTTCTCTCACTCATCCCAAGAATGGTCGCAGCTTTAGTTACATTATTATCTACCTGAGTCATTACATAAAGGATATGATTTTTCTCCATCTCTTCTAAACTAATCAGACTGGAAACAGATTCCTCAGCTTTCCTGGAAATAAACTCTTTTGGTAAGTCAATTGACTCAAGTTTTTGACCGTCTTCACTTTTCATAACTGAGTTGAAAATAATATTTTCAAGTTCACGAACATTACCTGGAAAAGTATAATGCCTTAATTGATTAATTGCTTTTCTGGAAAGTCCTAAAATGTTCTTATCATATTTTTGATTTGCAATTTTAATGAAATGATTTGCTAACAGTATAATATCTTCACCTCTTTTTCTTAAAGGCGGCAGATAAATGAAACCTCTGTTTAATCTGTAATATAAATCAGCACGAAAATTTCCTTTCTGAACTTCCTCAAGCAAATCTTTATTTGTTGCAGCAATAATTCTGATATCAAGTTTTATTGGCTGCGAACTTCCGATTCTGTAAATCTCATTGTATTGAATAACTCTTAAAAGTTTTCCCTGTAGTTCTTTAGGAAGTTCACCAATCTCATCGAGAAAAATTGTACCGCCATTGGCTGCTTCAAAGTAACCTTGTTTATCTGATATTGCACCAGTGAAAGAGCCTTTTAAATGTCCGAATAATTCGCTCTCGAAAAGTGTTCCCGAAATGGAAGCCATATTAACAGCAACGAAAGGTTTATCTTTGCGGTAGGAGAGCTGATGAATTTTCTTTGCAATTAAATCTTTTCCGGTTCCTGTTTCACCTGTTATAAGAATAATTTCATCTGTTGGTGCAAAAATTTCAACCAGATTAAAAACCTTTGTCATCAATTCTGAAGCAGCTATAATTTCCTCATAGCGCTGCTTTGGTTCAGTTTTTACTTCAAGTAGATTATCTCTTAAAACATCTCTTTCTTTTTCCAGAAGTTTGTAATTAAGAGCTCGTTTGATTGTAAGAAATAACCGATCTGTTTCAGGAGGTTTAACAATAAATTCATAAGCTCCAAATTCAACAGCTTTCATTGCAAGATTTTTATCATCAACGGCAGTTACAATTATTACGGGAATGTTCGGATGTTTCGGATAAATTTTCTCCAATAATTCAAGCCCGCTCATTTCGGGCATGTAGATATCCAGAAGAATCAGATCAACATCCTGAGTTTCTAAAATATTCTCTACATTAAGTGGATTTGATTCAGCTATGACATTCTCATAGCCTTCCTGTTCAAGAATGGATTTTAATAATTCGAGATAAGAAACTTCATCATCAACAATAAGAATCGTGTTTTTCACAGCAATAAGTCCTTAGAATTTACAAATAGATAAAAAAAATACAGTGAAAGAATAAACTTTCACTGTATTAAAATCAAATGGATTTAGTAAAATCATTCATACCAGGATACGATTTCAAATCCTCCTGTTCCCGGAAAAAATGGTGGTGATGCAGTCATAAACCTATCATCATATCTATAAGATTTACTAAATCCTGTTATTATTACACCACTTTTGAATGTACCGACAGCTTGTCTTGTGTTTTGAATTATTCCTCCCAAGAGATTAATCGTTCCACTTACGGGTCTTGTACTATAATTTTGTGCTCCAAAACCACCTTTCTCGACATAAATTGAAGCATTGATATTAATGTTATTGTTGTTAGCTGAATTTTCTGTAATCCAAACATTACTTTGAGCTACAATGCCTAACATATCAGTCGAGGTTGGATCTGTTCTTGGATCTTTAGAATAAACAATATCATCATCTAACCAGATTGTTCCCTTACCGCTTGAGGTTCCTGAGCAGGCAATGGTATAAGCACCTTTAACAGTTCCCTGAATTCTTGCAACACCATTATCAACATAAATCACTCCATTTGGTGCTGCGCTTGGCAGATACACACTATCATAAGGTGTCATCGTGTTATATCTAAAGTATAAATAGTCTTTATCGAATTTCAGATAAACTGTCCCTTTACCTGAAAGATTTCCATTGAAATAAAGTCCCTGATTTTGTGCTGGTGTTTTTAATGCAGTTACGCCGTTGGTTGGTAAACTTAAGTCAACTCCCTGTTCATATCCGCCATAGAAATAAGGTTTATCGGTTGCCTGATTAGTATAGTATTTTATTCCTCCTTTAGAACTTGCTTTTCCGAAAAATACTGGATGATTTGCTGCTCTGAGTATGTCCTGAGTATGAAAAGGTCCCCACACAGTGTCTTTGTTCATCCACCAAATGTTTGTTCCTTCATAAACTGAATAGTAAGCAAACTTTGAAAATTTACTCGGAGCGAGTGTAACCTGAACTCTGCTTGTGTCCTTCTGAAAAATACCGACTGAAGTAATCCTTTTGATATTCTTATATGCATCAATAGTCTCAACTGTAACATTTAATTTCCCGTTCTGATAGGATACATTACTATAGCCGGCATTCCATGTTGAATCGAGGAACAACTGATTAGCAGCCATATTAGCTCCACTAATGGCAATATTGTGCGAAGTGGTTTTATTAAAATAATTCACATAATTATCTGTAACTCTTCCTGAAACTGTATTAAAGTTATTTGCAACAACCATAAACAGCATTGTAAAACCGGAAATAATTATTAACATTGCTTTACCACTCATAGCAAATTCCTCCTATCTGTTTTTTAAATTTCTTGCAACTAATCTGATTTGTCTCCAGTATGCAGATGAGTATTGTTCATCGTAAGCATATATGCTTTCGACGCGAACATTAATTTCGTAAGAACTAATTATTCCAGGATTGGTTATTGGAAGTGGAACTGTATCACCTAAAGCATCAAAATAAATTAAGTAAAATTGAGTTACACCTAAATTCACTTCAGTTGGAACATCTGTGTTCACAACACGATATAATAATCTGTCTCTTGGATTTGGAGTGCTTGATAATTCCGAAGTTGGACCGAGATAGTATCTAATAGAATCAATATTGCCATCATTATTAACATCAGTATAAAATTTAATACTAGATGAATCTGCCTGAGCAATTGCTTTTGAAGGGTCGGGAAATTTTTGCCAGTTAGCACAATAACCCATTTTACGAAAATCGTATTCAATTATCTGAGCAATTGTTGCAAGATTTTGTTGCAGTGAAAGTTCACCGCTGTAATTATAAGTTTTTTCAGCAGCAGAATCGCTGAGTCTTAAAACAGTTGTAAGTAATATTCCGCCCATTACAATCGAGGCGAGTATATCTAAAATTGTACTGTAACCCATTTACATCATCTCCTATCTGAAATACCAGTAACTGTAAACAGTTGATAATTCTAATGTATCTTTTGAAAAGTCACTGGCAATTTTAACAGTTAATTTCTTGTGCCAGGTTCTGTTTGTTGACGAACCATTTGGGTTTGTCGGATTGATATATGTAACTATACATTTCGTGTGAAATGGAATTGTATAAATTGTATCGTGCTGCGTGTAATTATTAAAGTCATCGAAATCATCAAAAACTCCCAATCTATCTTGACCAAGGGATAAGATGGGAGTAAGATAATTCAAATTATTAACCGGATTAACCTTTGTATTTTCATCAAAGGCGAGTTTGCTTGCTTCTTCAATTAATGATGTTCCGATGGATGTAGCGAGAATTCCAATTTTGGAATCCAATACTGTTTCATCAGTACTAAGAATGTTATTGTTCATTCTTAGTATTGTGAGAGATAAAATTAAGAGGGCTCCTATCGCAAATAGAGATTGACCTAAATTCATAAACTATTCCTTAAACATTTTCAAACTATTTTCTTTTCTTCCTTCTTATTTAGAGTGTAAAGTGAATATGTATGACAGCTTTAC
>JAIMAZ010000153.1 GCA_023511695.1 Ignavibacterium sp. | reverse complement strand
TTCTAATTCTGATATCACAAAAATTAAAGATGATAAAACCGTTGTATTAATTGTTGAGACTAATAATCTTCACGGAATGGCTGAGCAAAGAAGAATTTTCTTTGAACTTCTTGATCTTAATATTCAAAATCCTGTAATCATAAAAAGAGATTATAACAATATTTCATTTGAAAAGTTACAACTTTACTCATCAACCGATTTAGGAGCATTATTGATTGATGGCTTTGGAGATGGCGTTTGGCTGAATGTTCAGAAACTGATAAATGATGACGATTCCAAAGGTTTATATGTTAAAAGTTTTATCAGAAAAGCAGAATCAAAAGAAAAAATAATCAATCGGCTTTTGTTCAACATTTTACAAGCTGCACGGCAAAGAATTTCAAAAACTGAATACATTGCCTGCCCAAGTTGTGGAAGAACTTTATTCGATTTGCAGGAAACAACGGAAATGATCAGAAAACGAACCGAGCACTTAAAAGGTGTTAAGATTGCAATAATGGGCTGTATTGTAAATGGTCCCGGCGAAATGGCTGATGCAGATTATGGTTATGTAGGTTCCGGAGTTGACAAAATTACGCTTTATCGTGAAAAAAATATCGTCAGAAGGAATATTCCTACAAAAAATGCAGTGGATGAGCTTATAAATCTCATTAAAGAGGATGGTAAGTGGGTAGAGCCGTGACTTTTGTCGCAACTGTTTCATTGGATATTTTGGACTATCGTATTATATTTATAAACCAAATTATGAGAAGACTAAATCCAAAAGAATTGAAGCTACTTTCGATACTCAAAAAAGATCAAGAAAACTCAAGTAGAAAATTTTAACAAGAATGCACCCCGATAAAAGGGTGCATTTTTTTTGCTATATGACGATTGATAAAATTACAAAATACATAGAGAGTTGGGCACCAAAAGGAATTGCCTGGGACAGAGACAATATTGGTTTGCAGGTTGGTTCATCAGGACAAGTTGCAAAAAATATTTTACTCTCTTTGGATGTTAATGAATATGTTGTGGAAGATGCCATCAAGAAGAAGTGTAATTTAATTATTACTCATCATCCTCTTCTTTTTAATCCAATCCGACAAATTACTTCAGGCGATAAAACTTCAGAGATTTTAATCAAACTTATAAAAAATGATATCACTGTTTATTCTGCTCACACAAATCTTGATTTTACTGAAGATGGTGTAAGTTTTCAGCTTGCAAAAAAACTTGAACTTAATTCAATAAAATTCCTTAAAAATATTTCAGATAATCTGACCAAACTTGTTGTTTTTGTTCCTGCCGGATTTACAGAAAAAGTTGCCGAAGCAATTCATAATAGAGGCGGAGGAATAATTGGAGAATACACAAATTGCAGTTTCAGAATAATTGGAAAAGGAACTTTCCGCGGCTCAGATAAATCAAATCCAAGAATTGGTGAAAAAGGTAAACTTGAATTTGTTGACGAAGTCAGACTAGAAGTACTAGTAAATACTTTTGATTTACCGAATGTTATCAGAGAGATGAAACAAGCACATCCTTATGAAGAAGTTGCTTATGATATCTATCCGCTTAAGAATGAAAATGTTAATTACGGAATGGGCGCAATCGGAAATCTGGCAACAGAGTTAACTCAAAAAAATTTTCTGGATTATGTGTCAAAGAAACTTGGAATAAAAAACTTCAGATTTTCGCAGGGAAAAAACAAAAAGATTAAAACAGTTGCAGTTTGTGGTGGCTCTGGCAGTGATTTATTGAATACTGCTATACAAGCAAATGCTGATGCATTCATTACAGCAGATATTAAATATCATACATTTCAGGATGCTGATAACAGAATTCTTTTGATTGATGCAGGGCATTATGAAACCGAGATTTTTATTCTTGATGAAATTGAAAGAAGATTAAAAAAATTTATAACTGAATCTAAAATCGAAATTTTTAAGTTTAAGGGAACTACAAACCCTATATGTTTTTATAATAATTAAGGAGTAATAAAAATTGCAAACGCGATTAAAAATTCTATATCAGCTTCAACTTATAGACGATCAATTGGATGAACTGGAAGAACTCAGAGGTGATCTTCCTAATACAGTTAATTCACTCAAGACTCAAATAAATGAATTGCGGGACGAAATAAAAAAGAAAGAGAAGGAAAAGCAGGAATCTCTCGAGAGAAGACAACTTAATGAAGAAGAAATAGAAAAGTTAAAAGAAAGTCAGAAAAAATTTAAAGCTCAGCTTTATCAGGTAAGAAATAATAAAGAATACGATGCACTCACAAAAGAAATTGATCACACTGAAGAAACAATAAAAAAATTAGAAGCAGAAAATGATGCTCTTGCCGATAAGAGTAAAACATTAAGTGCTGAGATTGAAGAGATACTGCCTAAAGTTGAAGAACTTGAAAAAGAGCTTAAAGAAAAAGAAGCTGACTTAAAAGATATAATTAAAGCCAACGAGAAAGAAGAAAACAAACTTCTTGAAGAGAGGAAGAAAGTTGAAGCTCAGGTTAAGAAACCAGATTTAGCAGTTTATACAAGAATCAGAAAAGCCAAAAAAGGCAGAGCAGTTGTAACAATTAAAAGATCAGCTTGTTCCGGCTGTCATAATATAATTCCATCTCAGCGACAGCTTGAAATAAGAAGGAATGACAGAATTTTCACTTGTGAATATTGCGGTAGAATTCTTGTTTCTCAGGAAATTGCAGACGAAGTAGAAAAATCAAGATAAGTATATTGAATTATCTGCTGATTTAAGCAGAGCAAATAATTATATTCACAATGGATTAAATTTATATTCAGTATTAATCCAAAACTACTATTAAATCGTAATTGGCAGACTAATCGTAAAGCGGTTAGTCAATTTAAAGAATAATCTGATAGACAAACCGGGCAATTGCTTTCCGATAAAAACGGAAAGAGGAAAGTCCGAACTTCATAGAACAGGGTGCCGGATAACATCCGGGTGTTCCGATAATTCGGAACAACTGACAGTGCCACAGAAAATATACCGCCTCGACTTTGTCGGGGTAAGGGTGAAAAGGCGAGGTAAGAGCTCACCGCTTCGACAGCAATGTCGGAGGCATGGCAAACCACACCCGAAGCAAGGTCAAGTATAAAGGTCGTTTCTCTTTTGAGAAGCAGAGTTGTTCGCTCGAATGATTCCTGATTGGAATCGCGATCTTTGGGTAGACCGCTGGATCCGAACAGTAATGCTCGGGCAAGATAAATAATTGCCATCCCAATAAACATTGTTGGGAGAACAGAATTCGGCTTACAGGTTTGTTCTTATCAGATTTGTTCTTTCAAACTTTTAAATCACTATTTTATGATCAACAAGCGTTGGAAAATTAAAGAAGTTGAAGACACTTTTTCCATAAAAACATTATCTGAATCGCTGAATATCTCAGAAGTTTTAGCTAAACTTCTTGTTCAGCGAAATATTAAAACTTTCTATCAGGCAAAGAAATTTTTCCGTCCGTCTTTAGAAAATCTTCATGATCCTTTTTTAATGAAAGGAATGGATATTGCAACCCGCAGAATCATTCAGGCAATTACAGAAAATCAACTGATATTTATTTATGGCGATTATGATGTTGATGGCACCTGCGCTACTTCACTTTTATATCTCTTTCTGAAGGAGCTTGATGCAAATGTTGATTTCTATATTCCTAAACGACTCGAAGAGGGTTATGGGCTTTCAAAAGAAGGTATTGATTTTATAAAGTCGAAAAATGCTTCGCTCGTAATTACAGTTGATTGTGGAATCACAGCAGTTGAAGAAACTGAGTATGCCAACTCCAGCGGAATTGACATTATAATTTGCGATCATCATCAACCTAAAGATGAAATTCCAGATGCACTTGCAGTGCTTGATCCTTTAATTCCACAATGCAATTATCCATTCAAATATCTCTCTGGTGCCGGAGTTGCTTTTAAGTTAGCCCAAGGAATTTCTGAAAAAATTGGAAAGCGTGAACTGCCTTTAGAGTATCTTGATTTAGTAGCTCTGGCTGGTGCTGCAGACATTGTGCCTTTAACTGATGAAAACAGAATTTTAGTAAAAGCTGGTCTTGATAAAATAAATCAAAACCCAAGAGCCGGAATTGAAGCTCTGATTAAAAGCGCTGGTCTTCAGCCGGGAACACTTACATCGGGCCAGGTTGTTTTTACAATTGCACCTCGCATAAATGCAGTGGGCAGATTAGGTGATGCAAGAAGAGCTGTTCAGTTGCTCATCACAAAAGATCCTCAGGAAGCTCATACACTTGCTAAAGTACTTGAAGATGAAAATTATGAAAGAAGAAAAATTGATGTTGATACTTTTGATGATGCAAATCAACTCGTTGAAAATTGTATTGACTTAAAAAATGAACTCGCAATTATTCTTCATCAGGAAGAATGGCATCCTGGAGTGATTGGAATCGTTGCGTCGAGATTAGTTGAAAAGTACTATCGTCCAACAATAATGCTTACAACAATTGATGGGGTTGCTAAAGGTTCTGCAAGAAGCATAAATAATTTTAATATTTATGAAGCACTACAAAAGTGTGAAGATATCCTGCTTCATTTTGGTGGTCATCAGGCAGCGGCAGGACTTGCAGTCGAGATTGATAAACTTGAAGATTTTAAAGCAAGATTTAATGAAATAGTAAAGGCAACTATCACAGAAGATGATCTCTATCCTGAAATACTAATTGACTCTACTCTCAAATTTTCTGAAATTACACCAAAGTTTATTCGTGTGCTTGATCAATTTGCTCCTTTTGGTCCTGAAAATATGCGTCCGGTTTTTCTTACCGAAGGAGCTGAACTTTCGGGATTTCCGAGAATAGTTGGAAACAACCATCTCGTAGCATCCTTTAAACAAAATTCTGCACTTAAAGTATTCGACAGCATTGGTTTTAACCTTGGTGAATATTTAGATTTGCTTTTGAAAAATCAGAAATCAAAGTTCGATATAGTTTATATTCTTGATAAAATAATTAAAGACGATAAGGTTTATCCACAATTAAAAATAAGAGATATCAGATTACACGATTAAGAAATTAAACAGGAGAATACCCGATGTCAGGTCACTCAAAATGGGCAACAATAAAAAGAAAAAAAGCAGCACTTGATGCTAAAAAAGGAAAAATCTTCACAAAACTAATTAAGGAAATCACCATCGCAGCCAGACAAGGCGGCGGAGATCCTGCCGGGAATCCAAGGCTTCGGTTAGCGATTGATAACGCAAAAGCTGAAAACATGCCTGCCGATAATATAGAGCGGGCAATAAAGAAAGCTACTGGCGAGCTTGAAGGTGTTACTTATTACGAATTAACATATGAAGGTTACGGACCTGCCGGCGTTGCAATGCTTGTGGAAGTAGCAACCGATAACAAAAACAGAACAGTTGCAGAAGTTCGTCACATATTCAGTAAACATGGCGGCTCACTCGGTGAAACAGGTTCTGTTGCCTGGATGTTTGAAAGAAAAGGCGTAATTACAATTCCGAAACAGGATAAATCCGAAGATGATATTCTTGCAATTGTTCTCGATGCAGGCGCTGATGATTTACAGACCGAAGAAGATTTTTTTGAAATAACTACTTCAGTAGAAAATTTTGAACCTGTACGAAAAGCTTTACAGGAAAATAATCTTAAAGTTGATAATGCTTCTCTTCAATGGGTCGCTAAAAACACACTTCAGGTTAAAGGTGAGGATGCTGAAAAAGTAATGAAACTTATCGAAGCCCTTGAAGATTGTGATGATGTTCAGAATGTTTATTCCAACGCTGATATTGACGAAGCTTCTATAAAATAATCTTTAAACCCATCTGGTAGGATTTTTATTCTAAAAAATTCTACCAGATTTTTTAATACGCTTATGATAATTATCGGAATTGATCCTGGAACAAATATTACCGGTTATGGAGTTATAAAATTCTCAGGAAACAATCTTAAAAGAATTGATAGCGGTATAATCAGACTCCCCTCTTCCAAATCAATTCACAAGCGACTTGAAATTATTTACGACGAACTTTTTAGGTTACTCAAAAAACATAAACCAGATGAATTTGCAATCGAAACTGCTTTCTATGGAAAGAATGTACAATCTGCAATGAAAATCGGTTATGCAAGAGGGGTTTCTATTCTTGCAGCAATTCATAATGGAATAAGCGTAAGTGAATATTCACCAAGAGAAGTTAAGAAATCGGTTGTGGGCAAAGGTGCAGCTTCAAAACAACAGGTAAATTACATGATTAAAAATATTCTCGGGCTTACTGAAACTAAAATGAAATCTGATGAAAGTGATGCGCTTGCAATAGCCATCTGTCATGCTTTTCGTCTGAAAAGAACAAAATCAGTAAAGAACAATTGGAAAACTTTCATTGAAGCTTTTCCCGAAAGAGTAATAAGTTAAAGGATTTTTATTGTGATAGGATTTCTTAAAGGAAAAATAATTTCTGCAAAACCAACTCAGATAATTCTTGATGTAAATGGTGTCGGTTATCTTGTAAATATTTCTATAAGCACTTTCGAAAAAATCTCTGACCAAAATGAAGTTTCACTTTACATTCACACTCATGTTCGCGAAGATGCTTTGAACCTTTACGGCTTTTATACTGAAGCCGAAAAGGAAATGTTTGAACTACTTATATCAATAAGCGGAATTGGTCCTAAGGTAGCGTTGAGTATTTTATCAGGCATTTCTGTAGAGGAACTTCAGAGTGCGATTCAATCAGAAAATGTATCAAGATTAGTTTCTGTTCCGGGCGTTGGAAGAAAAACTGCAGAAAGAGTTGTACTTGAATTAAAAAGTAAAGTTGGATTCATTGAGACTGCTGCTTCGAAGGGAATTGATTTTACAATAAAACAGGAAGCTGTGCTCGCACTTACAACTTTGGGTTACAATCAAAAAGTTGCTGATAAAATTGTAAGAGATCTGCTCAGCATTAATCCCTCTTTTACTCTTGAGGAACTGATAAAGAAATCACTCGCAGAACTGAATAAATAATTTTTATTCAACATTACAAATAAGAGACAGAATCTTATCTATTCCTGCTTCAAGTTTATCACCTTTATTCACTTTCCCAACTCCTTTTGGAGTTCCGGTAAAAATCAAATCGCCTTCTTCAATTGTCATAAGTGAAGAAACATATTGAACAAGCTCAGCCGGTTTGAATATCATTTTAGCAAGCGAGTCTTTCTGTCGCACTTCTTCATTTACTTTAAGATAAATTTCTTCATCAAGAGTAAGTTGATAATCAGATTTCAGAACAAATTCAGAAAGCACTGCGGAAGTATCAAAACATTTTGCAATTGTCCAGGGATG
>JAIMAZ010000152.1 GCA_023511695.1 Ignavibacterium sp. | reverse complement strand
AACAGAAACTAATTCAGGAAATGGAATTCATCTTTGGTACAGTAAAGGAATTACTATTGCGAACAACCAGATTAACGGACACAGAGATGGAATTTACTTTGAGTTCGTTATGCATTCTTTGATTAAAAATAATTACAGTAAGAACAACCTGAGGTATGGTTTACACTTTATGTTTTCCGATAGCTGCAGTTATGTCGATAATACTTTCGAAGCGAATGGTGCTGGAGTAGCCGTGATGTACACCAAAAATGTAACAATGAAAGGAAATCATTTCATCAATAATTGGGGAGCAGCTTCGTTTGGTGTTTTATTGAAAGACTTAACCGATTGTCTGATCGAAGAAAACTATTTTAATAGAAATACAAACGGACTTTATCTTGAAGGTTGCAGCAGAATTACTGTCCGAAGAAATAATTTTATCAGTAATGGATGGGGAATTAAGCTAATGGCAAATTCAATGAACAATTTTTTCAGCGATAATAATTTTATCTCAAATTCATTTGATGTGCTTACAAACAGCAAAAATAATTTTAACACATTTACTCAAAATTATTGGAGTAAAAATAGCGGATACGATTTGGATAAAGATGAATATGCAGATGTACCTTACCGCCCGGTGAAAATGTTTTCAGTTTTGGTTGAGAGGCAACAGGCTTCAATGATTTTCATCCATAGTCTTTTTATTGAATTATTGAATGTGGCAGAGAGCATCGTGCCATCACTAACCCCAGTTAATTTGATTGATAATAAGCCAAGAATGAAAGAGTTAAGAATTGATAAAAGAATAGCAGAAACTAAATTTGATTTTAAGCAATGATCAAAATTTCAAATCTTATTAAAAAATATGGTAAGCTTGAAGTACTAAAAGGTATTGATGCAGAAATATCGCACGGAAAAGTTACTGCCATTGTTGGACCGAATGGTTCCGGAAAAACAACTATCATTAAAATCATTCTCGGACTTGTTAAAACCGACTATGGGTTTATCTCAATTGATGATCAAAAGAATAATGGCAACCACGAATATCGTAGCAACATCGGTTATATGCCTCAAATTGCAAGCTATCCTGAAAATCTGACAGTGATTGAAGTACTAAGTCTTATCAAGGACATCAGAAACCGAAATGATAATCCAGAAGAATCTTTGATAAAAAAATTTGAACTTACAGGTGAGCTTACAAAACCAATCAGAACATTATCTGGTGGTAACAAACAAAAACTCAGTGCAGTAATTTCACTGATGTTTAATCCTGAAATTTTAATCTTTGATGAACCAACAGCAGGACTTGATCCTGTAATGAGCAATCGTTTTAAAGAAATTATTCTGGAAGAAAAGAGAAAAGGAAAAACGATAATTTTAACAAGTCACATTATGAGTGAGATTGAAGAACTTGCGGATGAAATAATTTTTCTGCTCGATGGAAAAATTTATTATAAGGGTTCAGTGATGAATCTGCTGATTGAAAAAGGTGAAGTAAAACTTGAAAAAGCCGTTGCTAAAATTCTTGAGGAAAAATCTGCATGGAACTGAAATATGATTACAAAAGACATGAAAGTTTCTGAAGTGCTTTCTAAATATCCGGATACATTGAATGTATTTATTCAGATTAGTCCGCATTTCAAAAAATTGAATAATAAAGTTTTGAGAAAAGCACTTGCAAGCAGAGTAACAGTTCAGCAAGCGGCTTCAATAGCAGGTGTTGATTTGAATAAACTCTTATTCGAATTAAATAAGTCAATAAATGAAAAGATAAACTTTGATAACATAAATGAGGAAAATAAAGTGATACAAACAGTTGAAAAACCAGAATTCATCAATGCTATTTCAAAAGAAAAAATAATTGAACTTGATGTCCGACCAATTATAAATTCCGGCAAAGATCCTTTTCTTGACATAATGAATAAAGTTAAAAGTTTGAAGGATGATGAAGTGCTTCTCATAATAAATTCTTTCGAACCTATTCCGCTTTATACTGTGCTTGGTGAAAAAGGATTTGAGCACTGGGCTGAAAAAACAGATGAAGCATTTAAAGTATACTTCTTTAAATGTAATTCTGAAAAAAATATTTCTGATGAAGAATCAAAATCAAAAATTAGTTTATCTGATTTTGAATATGTGATTGAAATTGATGTAAGAGAGCTTCCTCCACCTGAACCGATGATGAAAATTTTTGAGAAGCTTTCCGAAGTTGATGATAAAACAATTTTACTTGTTCATCACCATCGTGAACCATTAATGCTTTATCCTAAGCTTGAAGAAAGAGGATTTGAAGCTATATCAAATAAGATCGAGGAAAATTATTACAAGGTTTTGATTTTCAAGAAGAGGTTAGATTAGTATGAATCAACCGAATTCAATTGCAAGTGCATATTCACCACCTTTCAAAATTGTAGCAAAATATTTTATTGCTGCAATTGTGTCATTTGTTATTATGAGTTTTATATTGATGATAAATTATAACGATATCAACGGACATCATTTCCAGCCAAAAATTCTCTCTATTACACACATTGCAACACTTGGATTTATTACGATGATAATTTTTGGTGCAATGTTTCAACTTGTTCCTGTTGTCCTCGAAGTGAAACTTTTCAGTACCATTTTGGCTGAAATTCAATTCTGGATATACACTATTGGTGTAATCGGACTTGTTTATAAATTCTGGTACTTTGGTTCTGAATTATCATTCACTCTGCCGGCAATCTTACTTAATGTAGCAATGTTCATTTTTGCTTTTAATATTATAGCATCGATGATAAAAGTTAAGAATTGGAATATAACAGGTACATTTTTAGCCGCCGCAATTTTCTGGTTAATAGTAACGGCTATAGCAGGAATTCTTCTTGCTGTTAATCTAGATCATCCATACATAAAAATAAATCATCTTCAGTATCTAAAGCTTCACGCCAATGTTGCTTTTATTGGCTGGGTAACAATGGTTATTATGGGAGTAAGTTTTAAGTTAATTCCAATGTTCACATTATCCCACGGTTATGATTTAACATTTGCTAAATGGGCATTTGCATTAATCAATTTTGGTTTATTTGGGATCAATTGGATTATGCATTATGCAGATACCGGAATTTATAATTTGATTTTCGGAATAACTATCACTATTGGTTTAATCCTCTATCTCATCCAGATTTATATCATTTTCAAAAAAAGAGTCAGAAGAAAATTTGATATTGGATTAAAGTTTTCTGCTGTTTCGTTTTCTATGTTAGGATTGTCAACTCTTCTTGGATTTTCATTTCTGTTTTTTGAATATGAAAACATAACAAACCTTACGCTTGTTTATGGATTTATGGTAATTGTTGCCTACATCTCCACTTTGATTGTGGGACAAATGTATAAGATAGTTCCTTTTCTGGTTTGGTATCATAAATACAGCAGCAAAGTTGGAATTGAAAAAGTACCTATGTTGAAAGATATGTTTAGTGAAAAATTAGCTGAATTGAATTTATATCTTATGTGTGTTGGGATTATAATTTCTGTTCTTTCTTTCCTTTCAGAAATTAATTTATTTCTGCTAATCGGATTTGCTCTGCTCTTTATCAGCTCAGTGATTTTTTCTTTCAATATGATTAAAGTATTCAGGAGTTGAAATATGGAAACAAAAGAAATTACTAAAGATCAGATAATTGATATTTTAAGGACAGTAATTGATCCTGAAATAGGAATTAATATCGTTGATCTTGGTTTAGTGTATGATGTTTCAATAAAAGACCAGTTAATTGATATTACAATGACACTTACAACGCCAGGCTGTCCGATGCACGGAAGCATTACTGATTGGGTAAGGCGAATTATTACTATGACGATTCCGGATTCAACTGTTAATGTTAACCTGGTTTGGGAGCCGAAATGGACACCTGATAAAATGTCAAATGAAGCTAAACAACAATTAGGTATGTGAGGCATCAATGTTCAGCACAGTTAGATATTTCATTAAAACCAGTGTGATTTTTTTAATTACCGGAATTCTGACAGGACTTTATATGTCATTTTCAAAATATGTTTTTAATGTTGGTTATTCGCAGGAATTAATTTCTGCGCACACTCATATAATCCTTGTTGGTTCTGTTATGATGATGATTATGGGAGTAGCTTTGTGGTTTTTTCCTCGAGCTGATAAAGATGATAAGAAATATAATCCCGATTTGATTCTCGCTTCGTATTGGGTTATGACAATCGGAACTTCATTGAGATTTATCCTTCAGGTTGCAGCAAACTTTTTTCTATCTGATTTAATACAATATTTAATTGCAATCAGTTCTGCATTACAGGTTATTGCAATGATTCTGTTTTTTTATTCAATGTGGGGAAGAATAAGACCGGTAAGAAGTCATATTCGTGAAGCAAAAGGCGAAAAATTTTAATTAAATTTTACGGAGGCAAGAATGTCAGCAAAATATTTCCAATGGTTTGAAAAAAATAAAAATCTTTCATACGCTTTTTTAGAATCTTCATAGGTATTGCACTTTTTATCCGTGGCTTCTTATTCATATCAGAACCTGCAAAACTTATAGCCCTTGCTGGAAGCGAACAGTATTTATGGGTGTATTCTTACATCGCAATAGTTCACTTAATTGGCGGTGCACTTTTAGCTGCTGGTTTTTTTACAAGAACGGCTGCGTTAATTCAAATCCCAATCCTATTCGGGGCTGTTTTCTTTGTTCATCTTAAACAAGGATTACTTCAATCAGGTCAATCACTCGAACTTTCTGTGATGGTATTGTTTGTTCTAATAATATTTTTCTTATTTGGTGCAGGTGAATTGAGTATAGATAAAAAGAAAAGCATTTAATTAAAAAAAATTGAAGTTTAATCATGAAAATAATTTTGAAGATTCTGAAGTTTGAGTTCAGCAATGTTTTAAGAAGCAAATGGGTGATTTTCTTTTTTACATTTTTCTTTCTAGCATCATATGCTTTATTCTCATTTGAGAATAACACTCAAAAAGCTTTGTTAAGTTTGTTTAATCTTACAATTTATTTAGTTCCTTTGATAAGTCTGATTTTCGGTACAATGTATTTTTATAATTCGAGAGAATACATCGAGATGATTTTATGCCAGCCAATTCCCCGCAAAGCTTTGTATTTAGGATTATTTTTAGGAACTACGCTTCCACTTATAATCAGCTTAATTACAGGAGTTCTGATTCCTTTCATAATGTTTGGAAATTTTAATGAAGGAATTTCTCTTGTTTTACTTTTACTATTAATAAGCTCTTTACTCACTACTATCTCAATTGCAATTGCATTTCTTATTTCCACAAAAATTACTGATAAAGTGAAAGGTCTTAGTCTCTCAATCTTTTTCTGGTTGTTAAGTGCAATAGCCTTTGATGGAATCTTACTCCTGATAGCATTTGTATTTCAGGATTATCCTGTTGAAAAATTTCTGCTTGCACTGAGTATACTAAACCCGGTTGATTTATCACGAACAATTTTCATTCTTAATTTTGATATCTCTGCACTGATGGGAATTACCGGGGCTTTATTCAAAAAATTTTATGGAAGTCAACTTGGTATAATTGTTTCATTTCTATTACTGCTCGTTTGGGTGTTATTACCGCTTCTTTTAGGATTAAAGAATTTTAAAAAGAAAGATTTTTAATAACCGATTTGTATCGGAAAAATATTCTTTTTATTTTTAATCAGACAATTTAATCTGTTTTAGAAAATGACAGTAATATTCTCAAAAAAATGCGAATACGGACTTCAGGCAGTTTTGTATATGGCTGCAAAGGAAGATGGTTGCGTATGCCCATCTGATGAAATAGCCAAACAACTTAAGATTCCTAAAGAATTTGTTTCCAAAATTCTGCAGCGCTTAACTGAAAGTGGAATAGTAGATTCGAAGAAAGGGAAGTCAGGCGGATTCATGCTTGCAAAGAATCCATCAAAAATAAGATTGATTGATATTGTTGCTGCAATTGATGGATTAGATCTTTTTAATAGTTGTGTTCTTGGATTTCCAAACTGCTCACCTGATAAACCTTGTCCGGTTCACGATAAATGGGGCGAGCTTCGTTCAAAAGCTTATGAAATGCTTTCGGCTGAGACCGTAGATAAATTCAAACAGAAAACTTTGAAGAAAATAGGAAAGTTATAAAAATTTAATTTTTAATCAGACAAATTGGTCTGCTATGGAAAAGAAAAAGAAAATTATCCGCAATAATGATAGGGGAATTCAGAAACTCAGATTTACTATTCAAACATTATTTGCTTTACTTTGCATCTGGATAGGTATTGAGTTTTATCTTTTCGTAAAATATCTGGAAACAAATGGTGCCGCAGCTTTTTATCAACGACCGCCCGGCGTTGATGGCTTTTTGCCGATCAGTTCTTTTATGAGTTTTTATTATTTGCTCTCTACTGGTGAAATCCATCAGGCACATCCAGCTGGATTGTTCATCTTTCTTGCAATCATTTTAATCTCTCTTATATTCGGCAAATCCTTCTGCAGTTGGTTCTGTCCCATTGGCTTTATTTCTGAACTTGTTGGAGATTTTGGTGAAAAAATTTTTAAGCGAAGATTAAAACTTCCTAAGTTTCTTGACTATCCACTAAGAAGTCTTAAATATTTGATGCTTGGCTTTCTTGTTTACTCAGTAATATTTCTGATGACACCATTGGCTATAAAATATTTTCTGGATAGTCCATACAATATTGTAGCAGATATCAAGATGTATTATTTCTTTGCGAACATTTCTCAAACATCACTTATTGTAATTTCTATTCTTTTTGTTCTTTCAATTTTTATAAGAAATTTCTGGTGCAGATTTTTGTGTCCTTATGGAGCATTGCTTGGAATATTTTCTTTATTAAGCCCGCATAAAATTCAAAGAAATACCTCAAGTTGCATTGATTGTGGTTTGTGTAGCAAAGCTTGTCCATCATTTATTAAAGTTGATAAGGTTAAAACTGTAATATCTGATGAATGTTCAACTTGTCTTAATTGCGTTGATGTATGTCCGGTTAAAGACACTCTTCAGTTGAATTTAGTTCTACCAAAAAAGAGAGTGATCAATAAAAGATATGTGGCAATTGGAGTCGTATCCGTTTTTATGATTGTAACAGGTTTAGGAATTATCAGTGGTAATTGGCAAAATAAAGTAACAAAAGAAGAATATCTCCTGCATTACAAAATGATGAGTAGCTATGGACATCCAACAGGCCCTAATGCAATGAAACAATTGAATGAACAAGCTAATAAAGAAATAAAAAGAGAGGTGAAGGAAAATTGACTGATACAGAATTACTCAGATATAAAAAAATGGAATTAGACTCACTAACTTTAAAGT
>JAIMAZ010000151.1 GCA_023511695.1 Ignavibacterium sp. | reverse complement strand
AATTTTACCAGTAAATTTCTGAAAGTATAATTCCATAAGGAGAATTAACATCATGAACAAAATGCTAAACATCTTTTATCTGTTTTTATTTTTATTCCTTTCTGTTTCATTCATTGAATTAACTGCACAAACCAAAAAACTTTCCTTTGATCAGGTTTATCTTTTTTCGGAGCCGCGGTTATTAAATCAACTTCCGAGAAATGTAGTTTGGTTCGATGATGAAAATTATCTTCTGCAAAAAAAATTTGATGGCAGCACAGCAATTGTAAAAGTAAATGCAAAAACAGGCACTGAAGAAACATTTCTCAAATATTCTGATTATGATGATGTTTTGCTTGAATATGAACTCACACTTGATGACAACATATTAAAAACAGATGACTACAAAGGTTTCATTCTGAAAAAAGATAATGATTTTTATTTTTTCTCATTAACTACTAAGAAAGTTAAAAGACTTACAAGTGACAAATCAGAAAAAGCAAATCCTGTTTTATCTCCTGACGGAAAAAAAATTGCTTACACAAAAAATCGTGACCTTTATTATGTGGATATTGAATCAGCAAAGGAAACACGTTTAACTTTTGATGCTTCAGAAACAGTTTATAATGGTTGGGCATCGTGGGTTTACTATGAAGAAATACTCGGACGGTCATCAAACTATCGCGCTTTCTGGTGGTCGCCAAATAGCGAGATGATTGCGTTTTTAAGAACCGATGATTCTCCTGTTCCAAAATTTCCTTTATACAAAGCTGATGGTGTCCACGGTGAACTTGAATGGGAACATTATCCCAAAGCCGGCGATTCGAATCCAAATGTGAAATTAGGTGTTGCTCATCTTTCAGATAATAAAATTGTTTGGGCTGAAGAAGATGAAACCGCTGATCAATACACTGCCTGGCCATTTTGGACTCCGGACAGCAAAGAATTATTCTATCAGGTTTTAAATCGTGGACAAGATCATCTCCAGATTCTTGCTGCAAATCCATCAACAGGGAAAAACAGATTAGTGTATGAAGAAAAGCAATCAAGCTTTGTTGAATTCTTCGAAGATATTTACATCTTTAATAATGGAAGCGGTTTTATTCTTCGTTCAGATAAAGATGGATTCAGACATCTTTATTATTATGATATGAATGGGAAACTTAAAGCTCAGCTTACTAAAGGTAATTGGACTGTTACTGAAATAAATCTTGTTGATGAAAAAAATAAAAAAGTTTACTTCGAGGGAAATAAAGACAACTCACTCGAAAATCATCTCTTTGTTGTTAATATTGATGGAAGTAATCTTACAAAACTTACTAAAGCATCAGCAACTCACGATGCAAAAGTTTCAAAGAATGGTTCTTACTTCATTGATACTTACAGTTCGTTAACTGATCCTGGAAGAATGGAACTGTTCAATTCTAAAGGTGAATCAATAAGAGTTTTAGCTGAAAGAAAAAATCCTTTGATGGATGAATATCAATTTGGCAAATCGGAATTATTTAAAATTAAAACCTCTGATGGAGTTGAACTCCCGGCAATGTGGGTTCTTCCACCCGATTTCGATCCAACAAAAAAATATCCTGTTTTGTTTTCAGTTTATGGTGGACCCGGTGTAAAAGATGTAAAAAATTTTTATTCATCATTTCTTGAAAGATATTTTCTTTCACAGAATGGAATAATTTATTTTGTTGTTGATCATCGCGGAAGCGAGCACTTCGGTAAAAAAGGTTTGGCTATGATGCATCGTAATCTTGGCAAGTGGGAAATGAATGACTACATCGAAGCAGTAAAGTATTTACGAACACTTCCTTTTATTGATTCAACAAAAATCGGAATTACCGGCGGAAGTTACGGCGGTTATGTTACTTGTATGGCACTAACTTATGGCGCAGATTATTTTACTCACGGTATTGCAGAATATTCTGTTACCGATTGGCATTTGTATGATAATGTTTACACTGAAAGATATATGGATAAACCGGAAGAAAATCCCGAAGGTTATAAATTCGGTTCAGCTATTACTCACGCAGATAAATACAAAGGTCAACTGTTAATTACTCACGGAACTCTTGATGACAATGTTCATATGCAGAACACAATTCAGTTAGTTGATAAGTTTACAAGTCTTGATAAAGATTTTGAGCTAATGCTTTATCCTAATGAAAGACACGGCGTTGGATTTCCTAAATGGAAACACGCAAGAAGAGAGTTTGTTCAGTTTTGGTTTAAGAATTTTCTTAATAAAGATTTTGTGAAAGAATGAACGCAACATAACACTGATCTAACGGATATTACGGATTTAAACGGATTAGATCTGTTCTAATCCGTTTAATCAGTTAAATCCGTGTGCTATTGAAATTAAACAGTTCTTATCACTCTTCTAAAATGAAAGCCATAAACAGCAAGCGTCATAGCTGTAGTAAACTTTTTCGGATACTTAAAAATTGTAAGCAATAAAAGTTTCCAGAAATATTTTTTACCTTTTTCCACAATGCCAAGAAACCAGATTAATCTCAAGAACGCTTTCAATTCGCGAAGAGAAATTTTACTCTTCTGCCAATTGGGTACACGATACTCCTTCAGAAATTCATTCACTCGTCTGAAATAATCTTTCTGAGAATAAATAGAATGGAGAAGCTTACTATAGCCGCTTATGAGAGTTTTATAATCCATCTTTGGAACAAAATTTATGGAAGCATCCATATTATTTCCTGAAAACATATCAAGCAATCTTCCTTCATCTTTCATTCGTTTATAAAGTTTTGTTCCTGTTGGAGCATTCAGCAATCCAACCATTGCATTTGTAATTCCGCTATGTTGAATAAAATGATACTGTTCATCAAAAACCTTTTCGGTATCATTATCAAATCCAACAATGAAACCACCTGATACAATAAATCCTGCACGCTGCAGCTTTTTAACTGACTCGACAAGATTTCTTCTTAAGTTCTGAGCTTTCCCACATTCAACAAGACTATCGCTGTTTGGTGTTTCGATTCCGACAAATACACTGTTGAAACCAGCTTCAATCATCATATTCATAAGTTCATCATCATCAGCAAGATTAATTGAAACTTCTGTAATGAAGTTAAATACATATTTATTTTCTTTTGACCATTTAATCAAAGCCGGCAGAAATTCATCTTTTAGTTTTCTTTTATTGCCAATAAAATTATCATCAACAACAGAGATAGCTCCCTTATAACCAAGTCCCCGTAAACGATTCAGTTCGGCAATGAATTGTTCAGCAGATTTTGTTCTCGGCTTTCTTCCATTGAGCATTGTAATACTACAAAATTCACAATCATAAGGACAACCTCTTGAATATTGAACGCTCATAGATGCATATTTTTTCATATCCAGCAATTCAAATAACGGAATTGGAGTTGAGCTCACATCAGGAAATTCATTTGATAAGTATACTGGTTTGGGATTTCCATTCTTCAAATCTTCAAGAAAAAGCGGAAGAGTAATTTCGGCTTCGTTCAATATAAAGTGATCAACTCCGAGAATATCTCTGTACTGGGTAGTAGCAAGTGGACCCCCAGCGACCACTTTAATTCCAAGTTTATTACATCGTCTTACAATTTCTCTGAATGAATTAAGATGAACATTCATTGCGCCGATAAACACATAATCAGCCCAAAGTAAATCATTATCACTAAGCTTACTCACATTCATATCAATAAGTTTTTTATTCCATACTTTGGGAAGCATTGCTGCGACGGTAATCAGTCCGAGTGGTGGTTCTGCAGCTTTCTTCGATACGAACTTCAATGCATCTTTAAAGCTCCAGTAAGTTGAGGGTGTTTCGGGATAAACTAATAGTATGTTCATTTTCTGTTCCTTAATAAAAATTGCTATTGTAATAATGCAGAAATTTTTAATATGCGTTTGTAAAACAACAGTAAAAAGTTTCCGGCTTAAATTGAAGTTGATTTTGATATAACTGATATTTGAACAAGTGATTTTGAATTTAAATGCGTAAACCATTTTCAACAGCAAAAAATCTCATAATTTTTATTCTTGCTCAGTTATTCTGGCTGGCATTGGTCGGATTATGGATTTACTGGTATGTATCAAACTACCTGATTTTCGAAAAAGTTGGTGAAAAAGTTTCTCCTCAGATTAATGTTCAGGCACCCGAAGTTTTTCCTTTTGTTGGTGGTTTAATTTTGTTGGTGGGTTTATCTTTTATTATGGTTCTTATTTTTCGGCATTTGAATGTTCAGATAAGATTAACTTCGTTGTATGATAATTTTATTGCCAATATAACTCACGAATTAAAATCTCCTTTATCTTCAATTCAACTTTATCTCGAAACATTAAAGACAAGAGATGTTCCGCCTGAAAAGCAGAAAGAATTTTTTGAACAGATGCTTCGCGATTCTAATAGATTACAAAATTTAATTAATTCTATTCTTGAAATTTCTGCACTCGAGAGTAAAAAGCAGAGGGGAAATTTCGTCATAAAGTCAGCAAAAGATTGTCTTCCGAAAATTATTAAAACCTCTGCTGATAATTTCAGATTAGCTGATGATGTTCTTTCAGTCAGCGTTGAAGGAGACAGCGATATTATGATTGATGAACATTCATTCAAAATGCTATTTGATAATCTGATTGATAATTCAATTAAATACAACACTGGCAATCTGAAAATCTGGATTAAGGTAACTTGTAAAGAAAATAAAGTTGAAATTGAGTTTAAGGATAACGGAATCGGAATTGATTCAAAAGAACAAAAAAACATCTTCAAAAAATTTTACAGAATTTATGACAGCGATATCCCGAATGTTAAAGGAACAGGGCTTGGTTTATACTGGATTAAAGGAATAATCAAGAATCATAATGGCAAAATTTCTGTCTACAGTGAAGGCAAAGGCAAAGGAACCACATTCAAAATACTTTTACCTTCCTGCAAATCCAAGAAAATAATTAAAACATCTTTGAAAAAAGAGAACCAAAATGAATGACGAAAACATTTTGACCGCAAAAATTCTTCTTGTTGAGGATGAAGAAAGTCTTGCAAAAGGACTTGAATATAATTTATCAGAAGAAGGTTATCAGGTTGATATTGCAAAGGATGGTAAACAGGCAATTGAAATGTTTGATAAAAAAAATTATGATATGGTTGTGCTTGATATAATGCTTCCTTATAAGAATGGTTTTGAAGTTGCAGAACACATTAGGAATAAGAATCCGCAAATGCCGATACTTATGCTTACAGCCCGAACATCGGTTGACGATCGTGTGAAGGGATTAGAAATCGGAGCAGACGATTACATTACAAAACCGTTTCATCTGAAAGAACTGCTTCTTCGCATTGAAGGAATGCTGAGAAGAAAAAGCTGGTATATAAAATCAGTAAGTTCAAATCCTGTCTATCAATTTGGAAAGAATGAAATAAATTTTGAAAATCTGAGATGTAAAGATGGAAAGCATGAATTTCAGTTGACACATTTCGAAGCAATTCTTATGAAATACCTGATTGAAAACAAAGGAAGGATTATCAGCAGAAAAGAGTTGCTTGAAAATGTCTGGAATCTTAACCCCGAAGTGGAAACGAGAACCGTTGACATTTTTATCTCGCGCTTAAGAAAATATCTTGAAGATGATCCATCAAATCCTCTTTATATCAAGAGTGTTAGAGGTTCTGGTTATATTTTTGAACCTGGGCAAAAAGATTAAAAAAATTAATAACGAAAACCGTTTGAAGAAATTAGAAACAATAAGTAACTCTTAGACTAAGATGATCCGCAGAATTTCTGTATGATTTAAAATTTATTCCTGCATAAATATTTTCAAAGATGTTATAAACAAGTCCCCACCTCTGATAAGTTCTGTCTTCAAAAGTTCTTGGTGGAAAACCGTCTGCAACAAAATGTCTGAAAGGAATAAACAAATAACCACCAAACTGAACTGAGAATAAAGTTCTTCCCATTAAAAACTCAACGCCACCAAGCAGAGAAAAGCGGTAAGGATTTACATGCTCGTCTGGTCTGTATCTTCTGAATAATTCAACTGCCCGACCGTTTCGTTCAATTTCGGCACCGAATAACAAAGCCAAAATTCTGTAAACCTGAATGCTTCTGTTTACTGTTAGCCCGTACATTGGAACTTGTCCCGGTTCAGGATAAGGCATTGAAGAAATTCCCCACGAAAAAGATAAGTCCCATCTTGTTTTCTTTGGTTCATTTAAGTAAGAGTCATATTCAATTTTACGTGGTTTAAAATCAATGGGATTGAGAATATAATTTAATGATGAACTTGCTGCCCAATAATTTATTCCGCCATTAGGTTCAAGCAGAGCTGCATTCGATTGATGATTCATGCTTCCTTCCAACTGCAACTCAAGATTTTTATGAAGACGAATTGTAATTCCGGCACCAGCTGAAAGTATATAATTAAAATGAGTTGAATAAGACATGTTCTGTGGATGCTTTTCTTTATCGAATGGTTTTGTAAGATAAGCAAAGCCGGCTTTTCCTTTGAGATGAAAATTATAGTCTGATGGTAAACCAAAGAAATATGTAAAATTAATTCCACCTGAAAAACCATAGCCGAGAATATCTGTAATTTCGAAGTCATAAAAAGAAACAAATGCTCCAATTCTTGGATAACATTCACAATCCGACCAGACTTCATCAGTATTAAGATGAGAGTAATATGCAAGTTCTAATCCGCGCGGATTAGTTCCTCTGACATTTAATACTTCCTTTGCGTGAGGAATCATATAACCAGTGATGTAAGTTAATCCGATAACATCTGAATTAATACAACAACTTGATTCTGCTTCGGAGTCTACTTGAGAAGAGTCAACTGATTGAGCGAATGGATTTGAAAGAAAAAGAATAACAACAAACAAAGTAGATAAAATTCCAACATGCATTGCCAGCTCCGAATTTAATTACTACATAAAATGTGAAATAATAAAATCCAGGGACAACTCTGGCAAAAATAAAAAAAGTTATTGGAATTGTTTAGTAAGTATTAGATGCAAACAAAATTAAAACACTTTTGAGTTTGTTAACTATTGCTCAGCTCCGTAGAGCTGAGCTACGATTGTATTTTTATCTCAGCAATACCATCTTCTTTGTCTGAATAAAATTTCCTGCTTGCAATCTGTAGAAATATACTCCGCTTGCAAGCTGAGTTGCTGCAAATTCTACTTCGTAATATCCTGCTTCTTTGTGTTCATCTACCAATGTTGCAATTTCATTGCCGAGCACATCATAAACTTTAAGTGTAACTTTATTGTCACTCTGATCCCGTCGAAGAGTGACACCGCCTTTGTCATCCTTCGATGAACTCAGGATGACACTTGGAATACTGTATTTAAT
>JAIMAZ010000150.1 GCA_023511695.1 Ignavibacterium sp. | reverse complement strand
ATATTACTAAATCAAAAAATAAAAACTGAATTTTTCAGAAGTCTCAATAAATTATTCTTCAAAAAAAACTTGATATTATTAAATCAAAAATAAAAATCTGAATTTTTCAGAAGTCTATAATTTTTTATTGAACAGAATGTTAATTTTAGATTTGTAATTTCTTAGCACTTAGGAAGGGAAAAGTTTTATGATAAAATATTTACTTGTTTTAATAACATTATCTCTTTGTTTTACATTTAATTCAAACGCACAATTCAAAGAATGGGGAACAAAACTTGGTTTAAGATACAATCAACTTCTCCCAATAAATGAATTTAATCCTATAGAGAAAATCACACTTAAGAATTATCAATTTTCCTGGTTAGCTCAGGGATTTCTTGCATTCGAACTTACAGAAGCAACTGAGTTACAATTAACTGCCGGATATGGATTCTATCGAGGTAGTGATTTTAGTAACTCCGTTTACAGAACTGATATAATCCCCTTAGACCTAAGATTAAGACTCAGTCCATTTGATGTAAAAGGATGGAATCCGTATTTATACTTTGGTGGAGGTGGAATGAATTTTTTGGTTAAGAATTTACCTAAATCCAATTCTCCGAATTCGGCCAACGAAAGCGGCTGGACTGCATACTTCCCTGCCGGAATTGGAAGTGAGTTTGCTATAAGTGATTATGTACTCCTTGATTTCTCTGTTGGAGGTGCATATACATTAAGTGATGATCTTGACTATTACAGAGATGATAAAATTAAAGATTGTATGTTATCAATAAGTGCAGGAATTACTTTCACAGGTGAAAGCGGTAGCTCTGATAGAGATAAAGATGGTCTTACAAAAAATCAGGAAGAGAAAATAGGTACTAATCCAAAAAATCCTGATTCAGATGCAGATGGATTAAAGGACGGAGATGAAGTCAATAAATATCAAACCAATCCATTGCAAGCTGATACTGATCTGGATGGATTAAGTGACTATGATGAAATCTTTAAACATCAAACAAATCCATTATTAGCAGACACAGATTCAGATGGTCTTACAGATTATGAAGAATTAAATAAATATAAAACTGATCCATTGACTTCAGATACAGATAATGATGGCTTAACAGATGGTGAAGAAGTTATTAAGTATTTCACTGATCCACTAAAAGCAGATATGGATTTGGATGGAATAACTGATAAAGAAGAAATCCTGATTTATCTGACTGATCCAAGAAAAGCTGATACGGATGCTGATCGTTTAAATGATGCAGAAGAAGTAATCAAATATCAGACAAATCCGATTAAATCAGATTCTGATGATGATGGATTATCTGACTATGATGAAATCTTTAAGTATAAAACCAATCCAAATAATTCAGATACTGATGGAGGAACAGTCGATGATTTTACTGAAGTAAAGAGAGGTACAAATCCGCTTGATGCTGAAGATGATGTTGAAAAAATCGAAGTTGGTGTTCCAATCGTACTTGAAGGAATTTATTTTGAAACCGGCAAAGCAGATATAACCGCTGAATCTGAATTTACGCTGAGAAAAGCTTTAACAACATTACAAAACTACCCTGAAATGATTGTTGAAATCAGCGGACATACTGACATAACTGGAAGTTATAAGAAAAACCTCGACTTATCACAACGAAGAGCAAATGCGGTGCGCGATTGGTTAATTCGCAACGGAATAGATCCTTCAAGAATTATTGCCAAAGGATATGGTCCGGATAGACCAATCGCTTCAAATGATACACCTGAAGGCAGACAGAAGAACAGAAGAATAGAATTTACAAGACTAAAATGAGATTATTGACATAGGTCAAATATTAAAAATTTAGTTTTAATTGTTCTTTGAATATTTATTAAAAATCAAAATATTTAATAACAACAAATTATCCTTTTTGAAATCTAGGAATATTTTCTAATTAAACCAATAACAAACAGAGGTACTTATGAAAAAAATAACATACTTATTCATATTAATAATTTTGGTGGCATTCAGTCAGCAAAATTATTCACAGTTGAAAGACTACGGACAAAAATTTGGTGTTCGTGGTAGCATTCTTTTCCCCGAAAACGAATTTGCAAACTTCGGTTTCAGCGGGAACGATAATACAACTTTTGACTGGTACAAAGGTTCCTGGTTAGGAGAAGCTTTCTTTGGTTTTGAACTTACAAAAGCTCTCGAACTTTCAATCAATGGTGGTTACGGAAAATATGCTGGCAAAGCATATTTTGACGATGCCAATACAACCTTCGGTGAATATGAGACTAAACTCGTTCCAATTCATTTAAGATTAAGAATTAGTCCTTTTGATGCAAAAGGCTGGAATCCATATTTATATCTTGGTGCTGGTGCGGTTAGCTACACGGTAAGTACAAAACCTTCAATCGCTGGTGCGAAAGCAACTGAAGATGAAGGTTGGGCAGCATTTGTTCCAGTTGGAATTGGTGCTGAATTCGCTCTTACTGACAGAGTTCTGTTGGACTTCTCTTTAGGTGGAGCAATGACTTCAACCTATGATCTGGATGCTTACAGAGCTGGTTCCGATGATATTTGGGATTCATACTTTAATGCATCTCTCGGTTTATCATTCGTTAGTGAAAATTGTGAAGTTGATAAAGACAGTGACGGTTTAGGAAAATGTCTTGAACAACAAATCGGTACAGATCCAATGAATCCTGATACTGACGGTGATGGATTAAAAGATGGTGAAGAATACTTAAACTACAACACCAACCCACTTAATAAAGACACAGATGCTGATGGCTTAAGCGATTATGATGAAGTTAAAGTTCATAAAACAAATCCATTAGTTGCTGATACTGACGGTGATGGTTTGAATGATGGTGATGAAGTTATGAAACATAAGACTGATCCATTAAAAGCTGATACTGATAATGACGGTCTGAATGATAATGAAGAAGTAATGAAATATAAGACAAATCCATTAAAAGCTGACACTGATGGTGATGGATTAAAAGATGGTGAAGAAGTTATGAAATACAAGACCGATCCTTTGAAAGCTGACACTGATGGAGATGGATTAAATGATGGCGATGAAGTAATGAAGTACAAGACCAATCCGTTAAACAAAGACACTGACGGCGGTTCAGTTGAAGATGGCGTTGAAGTTAAACGCGGCACAGATCCATTGAATGCTGATGATGATGTTGTAAAAGTTGGTGTTCCGATTATTCTTGAAGGCATTACCTTCGATGTAAATAAATCAACCATTAGACCAGAGTCTGAAGAAACTTTAATGAAAGCATTAAAGACCTTACAGACATATCCTGAAATTGAAGTTGAAATCGGTGGACATACTGATAGCGATGGAAGTGCAAAGAGCAATCTCAAACTTTCACAGGCAAGAGCCGACGCAGTTAAAGCCTGGTTAGTAGAAAAAGGTATTGATCCGAAGAGAATTACTACAAAAGGATATGGTGAAGATAAGCCTGTTGCTGATAACAAAACCAAAGAAGGTAAAGCAAAGAACAGAAGAATTGAATTTACAAGAATTAAGTAAAACTTATTCTTTCAAATTTTTTTCAAGGGTGTCAGCAATGACACCCTTTTTTATTTATAAATATCAATAAATGAATTATATTTGCATCGAAATTTTTAATGAATATGATTAATTGATTGTTCATTGTTCATTCTCAATTGTTTATTGCTTTGCACCCGTAGCTTAATTGGATAGAGCACCTGACTACGGATCAGGAGGTTCGGGGTTCGAGTCCCTGCGGGTGTACAAATTTAATTTTATCCAATCAGGAGGTTGAAGGTTTTGCAAAGCATCATTCGGAGAGTCCTTCCGGCTGTACAAACTTAATTTTATTTACTCTTAGAAAGACGCGAAAATCAAAGAGAAACTTCTTGTCAAAATTTTCTTGAATGGAAAATGTTGAATATTATCTTATCCTGAAAGTTTCTTTGGATTTAAAATTTATACCTGCTTCTCATATTCAGCAATAGCCATTTTTTCTAACTCAGATTTCATTTCCTTCGGAAGGGTAACAGTCTCATAATATTTGCCATCTTTACCTTTCTCATCCGGTGCAGCAATGAATTTTCCATTATTACCATCAACAATTCTGAATCCTTTGATTAAAATTCCATCATCTGTTTCGATGTCAAAAAATGCTAAGGTCTTTCCACCGCTTAATTTGTTCATTCTTGTAATTTTCATTTTTTCACCTCGTGAATTTTTTATGTTGTTTGATATAAAAATAAATTTACATTTACACTAATCAGTATCATCAAATGATACTTTTTTTACTCCACATAATTTCTTAAAGTACCTTTTGCAAGATTAATAACCATTTCCTTCAATTCATCTGGCTGCAAAACTTTTACGCCTTCTCCCCTGCTTACAATCCAACCGGCAATTTCATTCAAAGAATTCACAGTACATTCAAAAATTATTGAACCATCATCGTGCTTAGTAATTTTTTGTTCTGCAACAAGCATTCTCGTTTTTACTCTTTCAGCCCAAAATGATGAAAGCCATAGTTTCACATTGTGCTTTTCCTGTCCAAGCCAGGTTTTCCAGGAATACTTAAATAAATCTGAAACATCATAATTGTCTTTCGAAAAATTCTTTCCAGTTGAACGAATGCTGATGATTTTATCAATCAAATATTGCTTCATCTTTCCATCGTTGCCTGCAAGTAGTCTCCAGCTTCCATCGCTTTGAAATATCAACAGAGGTTCAAGTTCTCTGTTGCGTTCTATTTCAGAACCAATTTTATTGTAATCAATCATTGCAATTTCCTGCCTATCAATACACAACTGAATATTCACCAAGATACTCAGTGAATTATGTCCCATCTTTTCAACAAGTAAAGATGTTGATTTATCTAAAGCATAATCATTGTGATTAAGACTTGTATAATCCAAAATAATGTCAACTAATTTATCTTTTGCTAAATCAGAGCTTAGACAGATACCTTCCTTTTTACTTGAATGAATATCAATTCCATATGATCGCAAATCCTGTAAATCCCGTTTGATAGTTAATTCTTCAACTCCGAAAAAATCAGCAAAGTCAGAAATGCGAATTGGTCTTCGAGCATCATCGGAAAGACAGATACCAAGAATTTCTATCTGTCTTTTGAATTTGGTTTGAAAATCGAACATAGCTACACCCCAATAAAAAATCTTCTGAAAAATAATATTTAGTAAAGATTAGTCAAATCTTTTTCTACTAGAGTCTTAAGAAATGTAATAGCTCTTAAGAAATATAGTTTTTTAAACAGTAGTCCAAAATAGATTTAATTAAGTGGCTAAAGCCAGTTTCTGCTTTTAATTTTTTTTTCAGTTCACTTCAGTGAACTGCAATAAATGCTGATTAAATTTGTTTTTTATCTATTGCAGTTGGATTTATCCAACTGTTATTATAAAGATTAGGATATTAAGGGCTTTAGCAGCATTTATTTAAATACTGATAATAATAAGAGAGTAATACTTTTTATAAGAGAATCAAATAAAAACGAATTTGTTTTCTTTTATCTTGAAATAAAATCAGAGTTTATTGATTAGGTTTAAGTTTATTCTGGACAACACTGTTTGTCTAAGAGCTAGAAATGTTGCACTTATTGGCAATGCCATCAAAGTGTGATGATGATTCAAATAGTCATCTTTCGAATTGAGGCTGTTTCTTAATTATGTTAAAGAAATCACCTTAAATCCCTCTCTTGAAAAGAAAGGGACTTTTAACCCCCTTCTCCTCGCAAAAGAAGAAGGAAAGAGGGTTGAGTTATTCAATTTGTCTATAGCAACACAGCTTCCATACCCAAGATAACAGCAATGAATTTTTCAGAAGCTTCTATTAATAGGAGGCATTTGTGCGTTTGAATATTCTTTGTGATTGTATTTGATTGTTAAAGGGAAATAGTTTACTACGGAAAATAATAAAAGAAAAAATTTGCAAAATGAAATAAAATATGCAATTAATTCAGTTATGAATCAGATTTACACAAATAATTTTTTCAGGTGTAGGATATTTTTTTAACAAGAAATCAAGCTAAGAATTAGTATCATTCAATGATACTGTTTGCAGCAAGTCAATGTAATAATTTAGTACCACAAAACTAATGGAGGTTCAAAATGCAAGTTCAAATTCTTTCTTTCAACAAGCACAGAAGGTTATCAATTGTTCAGTTCTCTACTTTGGAGCAGAATACCTTTGATTACATCTCCGGACCAAAAGCAATTTCAAAAGAATTGATTGAGGTTCGTGAAGTCAGTATGTCTGGCAGTGTTAATAATCTTGAGCTGGTTAATCTTTCAGACAAATTTGTTTTCTTTATGGATGGAGATATTCTAGTCGGTGCGAAACAGAATCGTGTACTTAACACGAGTGTTTTAGTCGCACCTAACTCGAAACTAAATTTACCTGTAAGTTGTGTTGAACAAGGACGCTGGAGATCAGTTTCAAGTAAATTCAGACCATCAGATTATATTTCTCCTGATATTATTCGTGCCAAAAAACTCAAAGCAGTTACAGGCAATCTGAAGAAAGGCAGAGGACATTTTGCTGATCAGAGTGAAGTGTGGGCTTCGGTAGATGAACTTTCAGTTAAGCTTAATTCTTATTCGCCAAGTTTTGATTTATTTGAAATCATAGATAAGAAAAAAGATACATTTGAAGATTTCATAAACAAATTCCCTATCGACAACCGTGCAAATGGTTTAGCTATTTTTACTGATACATTGCCTTTGAGTATTGATTTGTTTAACAGAACTGATATCTATCAGGAATATTATCCAAAGCGATTAAGAAGTTCTGCTATGGAAGTTTATAATCTTTCTGATAGAGAAAATCCAATTACAGAAGCAGAAGCTAAATTCAAGACGCTTAATATATTCGATGAGTTAGAAAAGGCAGAACACACAATTCATAACGGAGTTGGAGTAGGAACAGAGAAAAGATATGAAAATGAAAGGTTTGTAGCTATGGAATTATCATATAACAGTCATCTGATTCATCTCGCATTATTAAATCTGGAAAAAGTTAACTGATTCTTTCTTTGAATTAGTCTGTTTCAATTTTAAATGCCCTCGCAGTTCTGGGGGACTGCGAGGGAAAGTAACTATTTCAGTGCTGTCCAAAATAAACTTAAACTTGACCAATAAACTCTGATTTTAGTTTAAAATAAATTCGTTTTTAACTGAATCCCTTATAAAAATATGTTATTGTTGAAAGTATTTTATTAAATGTGGCTAAAGCCAATAATATCCTATTCTTTTAATAACAGTCGGATAAATCCAACTGTAATAGATAAAAAACAAATCTAATCAGAATTTATTGAGGGCTGTCTAAAAAGTAAATT